>NZ_JAWOTI010000015.1:0-127265 GCF_033338775.1 Vibrio sp. Vb1018 | reverse complement strand
GCTCGACTTGCATGTGTTAGGCCTGCCGCCAGCGTTCAATCTGAGCCATGATCAAACTCTTCAATTTAAGATTTTGTTCGGCTCAATGAATACTGAACATTACATAAGTAATGTTTGAATTGACTGTGCTCTTATTGGTTTTCACTTTTAAAAAGTGAAATAAAACAGCTCAAGGCTGCTTTCCAATTCGAATGGTCACTTCGTTTCATTGAAACCTAATTTGATACCGAGATATCGAATTGGATTATCATCAACGAGTGCCCACACAGATTGATAGGTCTATATTGTTAAAGAGCTTGCTTCGTAAGCTTTGCTATCGAAGCGGAGGCGTATTCTAAGGAATTAATTTTCAGTGTCAAACACTTTTTTAAATTAATTTTTAGAAGTTTTCTTTCGCCTTCTTGCCAACCGCTTTTGCGTTTCCGCTTTGCCCTGACAACGGAGGCGCATTATAGGGAGATGATTTTTCTTGGCAACCCCTTTTCAGAAAAAAAATCAAAAAAAAGCGTCGAATGATTAAATCTCACTCAAACGCTTATTTTTAGCACTCAGTTGTTAACTTCAAGTAGCAAATAGGCAATCAATATGTGTCTAGCCAAGACTCTTCAAAGCCTGTGATATCGAGACTCATTGATTGCGCCGCTTCGATTTGCTCGAGAGCCTCCAATTCTTTATTTACACTGCTCATCGTCAGTGTGTTGTTGTCTAGCTCAAACACCTGACTTTGAGTCGTATAGTAGAACTTAAGGATCGTCAGCGCTTTTACATCGCCATTGTTCGCGGCTGCTTTAATGCTTTTTAGTTTACGAAAGATCTTGTTGTGCAGCTGCTTGAGTTTCCAAACGTACAGCACTTCTTCCATGTATGGTCGAGTTTTAATTTGATTCAATAAAGAGAGGGAAGTTGCAACTGCGAGAACGACACCAATCAAATTCCAATGGAAATTGCCCGTTGATTGTTCTGGTACGACTTCAGTGTTGCCAAACAAAACAATCAACAAGGTACTAAAGGCAAGAGAGGAGATGGCGAGCAACGCAACAAAACCGCCAATCACAAGGTTTACTTTCTTTTTATAAATGTCTTTATTTATCTGTTTGATTTCCATATACCACTCCTAACAGGGTTGCCTCCTATTCTAACCAGCACACCCAGCTCCACAATCGAAGCTTTGTAAGTAAGTTCACATTTGCTATTAAACTCGCATCCCTTCCCTGCTTGGGTATATACTTCCGCGCATTCACTCTTCCTATATAGAGGCTAAATTCATGCGCTCTTTTGTTTTACGAGCTCGCGCGGCGCCAACCACCAGCAAAGCACTGTTAGAAGGTGTTGGTAATGAAGCGCATACAGAGATTCTTGCTCATACCATGATGAACACGATGTTCGTTGCTCAATCACACCGTGAAGATGTGGTTGTTCACTTGGTTTTAGAAAGCACAAAAGATTTCTCACGCACCATTACTATTCGCTCCAACGACATCACCAACATTGGCGGCTTCCATGAGTCAACCTTGATTGCAGCAGTGGCTCGCGCTTTGGATGCTTCGGTTGGTATGGGTAAAGAGCAACTTCGTGAAGTCGAACCTGGTATTACCGTTCGTACAGTGAGCTTTGAACGCCTAGTACAAGAACTGGCAGAAGATCACCAACTATATATGCTGGATAAGAAAGGCGAATTTGTTCGTGATGCAGAAATTGGTGAAAATCCATGTTTCTTGCTAACTGACCATATACCGATGCCGAAAAAGTCTTTTAACAGCTTAAAGCGCCTTGGCACAGAGAAGATCAGCTTAGGTCCTAAGATGCTTTTCGCTTCTCAGTGTGTAGTATTGATCCACAATGAGTTGGACATACGCGAATTCTAGTTATTCGCGCACACGTTGCTAGATAATGAAAGAGGACTCTATTGAGTCCTCTTTTTGTTTCTATAGTAATGCTAAGTTTACTTACCACCAATGCTCAAACGAGCAAAACGAACGTCTGGCGAGAAGAAAGTTCGGCTATCGTTAATTAGCTGAGTATCACCTACTGCCTCAACTTCTTGCAGCATATTGTAGAAGTTACCCGCTACCGTGATCCCACGAACTGGTTGAATGCGCTTACCATCACGGCACAAGAAACCACTCGCGCCAAATGAGAAATCACCACTCACTGCATCCGCACCAGAATGGACACCTTGAAGTTCGACTAACTCTAGGTACTCACCCGCTTTTACTTCTGACGCACTGCTGTTACCCGTCGCAATCACTTTGTGATTCGCTGATACGTCTAGGCTCGATTTTGCACCGCGAGCGGCACTTGCTGTCGAGACTGCGCCCAAGTAACTTGCGGTCTGGCTGTTGTGTAGCAAGGTTTTCAACTCACCATTAGCAATCATGACATTATCTTGAGTAGCGAAGCCTTCACTATCAAAACTCGCGATTGCCATACCATTTGGCATGTAAGCCGTATCAGTAAAGGTAATTAAATCACTCGCAACACGTTGACCAAGCTTGTCACCCAGTGGCGTAATGCCTTTCATCGCGCTTACGCCAGAGAAAGCACTGCCGAAAGCACCGAATAAACTTGCTAGCGCATTGATGTGGAAGATAGCAGGGTAGTTACCCGTCGCAACCGGTGCGCCTTCAAGAAGATCGCGAGCAAGGTTGTAGCCACCCTCGATACAGTAAGCTGGATTCAACTCATCAAAACGGCGACCCAGTGACATTCTACCCGCCATTGACTGTTTGCCGTCTTTTTCAAACAAGGTATACGCGTAACAAGTGAACGAGCGCTCGAAGTGTTGACACAATGTGCCTTGAGTATTGGCAATGATCAGTTGTGTTTCGCCATCGCTGTAACCATTGTAAGGTGCGCTAGAGGCGTGAGGCAGAGCCACTACGCCTTGCTCAAGAGCGAGAGACAGTTCGATTTTTTCGTCAACAGAAGTTGTATCTTCTTGCGCAATCTCAGCAACATCAGTCGCGATTTGACTGTTCACGCAACTAATCGTCTGATGTTCATCTTGCTTGGAAAAGCGAGCGCTTTGCAGTGCGTTGGTCAGCATCAAATCCAAGCTTGGTTGCTCTAACGACTCAGAATAGCTTGTTGCAACACGCGCATCTTTCACAACACGAACACCCAGAACTTGGCTTGAGCTTACTTTGTACTCATCCAGCTTTCCTTGGTTCGCTTTCAAAGAAAAGCTACTGTTACGGTTTACAATGACGTCCGCTTCTGCACCTTGGCGTTTTGCTTCTGATAGGACGTAATCAACCGCATTAAGAAGTTGTTGTTCTTGGCTCATTAGTTACCGCCTCCTACCAGAATGTTATCTACTTTCAGCGTTGGCTGACCGACAGTTGTTGGTACTGAACCACTCACGGAACCACACATGCCCGGCGCAAGCGCCATGTCTTTGCCGACCATGCTGATTTCTTTCAACACTTTTGGACCCGTGCTGATCAGCGTTGCTGTTTTCAGAGGCTTGGTGATTTTGCCATTTTCAATGAGGTAGGCTTCACGAACAGCAAAGTTAAACTCCCCCGTACCCGGTTGAACAGAGCCACCGCCCATCTTCTTCGCATAGATACCACGTTCGATGCCTGCCAGCATGTCATTAAGTGAATGCTCGCCCTCTTCGATAAAGGTGTTACGCATGCGCGAGGTTGGTGCGAACTTGTAGTTTTGACGACGACCAGAACCCGTAGGCTCATAACCTGTCTTCATGCCACCCATTTTATCGACCATGAAGCTGGTTAGCTTACCGTCTTTGATCAGTTGAGTGCGCTGAGTCTTCATACCTTCATCATCAATGTGAATCGAGCCCCATTCGTTGGTCATGGTGCCATCATCGACTGCATTCACTGCGGTGTGAGCAACCATTTCGCCCATCTTGTCGTGGAAGACTGATGCTTTCTTCGCAACTGAAGTGGTTTCTAGCAAGTGACCACATGCTTCATGGAAGATAACGCCGCCAAAGCCGTTACCAATCACCACCGGCATTTCACCCGATGGACAAGCATCCGCGCCAAGTTTTACTAACGCTTGCTGCGCGATAGTTTGACCTAGCTCTTTGGCATCAAGCTGTTCACTGAATTCCCAACCAGCAAGAGCGCCAGGACCTTCCATACCAGAAGACTGCTCATTACCTTTTTGCGCGACAGTGTTACCAGCAACACGAATGTAGTGGCGAGTATCGTCAACGTGTAGGCCTTCTGAGTTGAAGATAGACACTTGCTGTTCGCGCTGAAGCACGCTGCCAATAAACTGGCTGATATGTTCACTCTCTGCACGTGCTGCTTGGTCAACTTTCAATAGAAACGCGATTTTTGAATCTAGGTTAGCATCCTTACCTAGCGGCATGCGGCAACCATGTTGTATTGGGTAGCGGTTCAGATTGAGAGAACCTGCTGACGCGATTTGCTCACGCTTATCTTTTGCAGCAAGCAGTGAGGTTACGCGTTTAAGTTCAGTTTCATCTGTGCTGTTGGTGTAACCGTAAAGCACTTTATGACCGAAGAAGAGACGAATACCGATACCAAAATCGATACCCGAGTTAACCTTGTCCACCTCACCAGATGCGATCTGGACAGTGTTGGTTTGGTGATGTTCAACGAATAGTTCAGCGAAATCAGCCCCCAAAAAGAGCGCATGATCGATCACTGACTTCGCTGTTACAGAATTAAGCATGAAGTCTCCTTGCTCGATGATCGTCTTAGCCTTCCTAATTAACTGTGAAAAAGTTCAACAAAGTTAAATTGGCAACACGTTAAATTTTAACAGTTTTTTAACCTTGTTTTGTGCTAATCCTTGCTTAACGAGACCACGATTATTTATTAAATATTCCAGGTTCTGCTCATTCACCAGAGCGTTGCACTAGTAAATTCCACCCAGCAAACCATTTAGGTGCTTACTTTATCACTCACCTCGCATAATTGAATACTCATTATAATTACGCTCAAAAAACGTATCCCTTCCGCAATGGTCCTGCTATCATCCGAACGAAATAGTCGGGGGGCCACACGACAAGTGTTGGCTGAGATCGAAATTCGAGACCCGTTGAACCTGATTCAGTTAGCACTGACGTAGGGAACTATGCACACTTTGCCTTTCGTCGCCCCTCTTAGGTAAGCGATAGCGATCGAAAAATCGATCTATCTGCAATGGTCAAAGTCAGTTCCTATACGTCTTGTAGTAGGAGCGACCATGACGCAGCAATCACAACCTCATTCACATCAAACGCCAGCCTTGCCTACCCCTATCGTATTGACCATCGCGGGCTCAGACAGTGGTGGCGGTGCAGGTATTCAAGCTGACATCAAAGCGATGTCCGCAACTGGTAGCTTTGCCTGCTCAGTGATTACCGCCATCACCTCACAAAACACTCAAGGCGTCTCTGCGATTTTCCCAATTCCTCTCGACCATGTAGAGAGTCAACTCGATGCGGTATTCACCGACCTCAACATCGTTGCAGTAAAAGTGGGCATGCTGGCCGATTCCAACATCATCAAAGTCGTTGCTGACAAAATTAAACAATACCAGCCAAAACACCTCGTGATTGACCCTGTAATGGTGGCCACCAGCGGCGATCTATTACTGGAACAGTCGGCAATCAGCACTTTAAAAGAAGAATTGATTCCGCTCGCAGACATCATTACCCCTAACCTACCCGAAGGCGCAGCATTGACGGGTAAGCCAATGCCTCAATCAGAATCTGAAATGAACGATATGATTACCGACCTTCGTGCGCTTGGCGCCAAAGCTATTCTGCTCAAAGGCGGTCACCTTGAAGAAAATGAAAACAGCAACGATCTGCTTATCATGCAAGACAGTGCCGAGTTAATTAGCGCCAAGCGATTTCCAACCAAAAACACCCATGGCACAGGCTGTACACTTTCTTCCGCCATTGCGTCTTATCTTGGCCAAGGCAACAACCTACACAAAGCGGTGCACCTGGGTAAGCAGTACATCAGCCAAGCTATCGCGCACGCTGATGAATTGGATGTAGGTAAAGGCCATGGCCCTGTGAACCACTTTTTTGCGGGTCATACTTATGTTCGCTAACGCGATTGGCATTCAGCTTTCCGATGCTAGTCTGCGATACAAAGACAGCCAAACACCGACTTTAGCAGGAATGAACATGACCATTCCCGTCGGTAAATGGACGGTATTACTCGGACGAAGTGGCTGCGGGAAAACCACAATATTGCGTTACTTAGCTGGCCTGCTGGATGACCAAGTTGACTGGCATGGCGAACTCATCACAACGGATGGCGCTACACTGCATGACCGTATCGCTTACATGGCTCAGCAGGATTTATTGCTACCGTGGTTGAATGTGTTAGACAACGTCTGCCTCAGTTCTCGATTTTCTCAAGAGCAAGCACCAGAGCAAAATAGACAACGTGCACTGACTTTACTAAGCCAAGTGGGACTCGCCGATTACGCGGATGCTAAGCCAGCTCAGCTCTCTGGCGGCATGAGACAACGTGTTGCCCTTGCTCGCACTCTGATGCAAGACAAGCCTCTGGTTCTGATGGATGAGCCTTTCTCTGCGTTGGACGCGGTTACTCGCCATAAGTTGCAGACCTTGTCTGCCGAATTACTGAAATATAAGACCGTTGTTCTTATTACCCACGACCCACAAGAAGCGGTGCGATTAGCTCACCAACTCTATGTACTGCAAGGTACGCCTGCGCAAGCTCAGCACTTGGTCGTTCCAGACTCCAAGCCGCCACGAGTTCTCGATGGAGAGTGCGCCGCGCTTCAACAAGCGATTTTGGATCAATTGGAGAAAGACTATGAGTGATATGACTCAGTACAACTCCGTTTCGGCAAGCATTAGTAAAAAAGAACGCGTGACCCATCCGGCTCTGCGCTTGGTCATTAGCACAGCGGTGATCTTGGGATTGTGGCAGTTGGTTGTTGTGGTATTCGACATGCCAAGCTTCATCTTACCTTCACCAATTGAAGTGCTGGATAGATTAGTCACTCGTTACGATGTCCTGCTCAAACATACTTGGGTTACCGCGCAAGAGATTTTACTTGGCTTGGCGCTTGGATTATCAATGGGTTTGCTGTTCGCATTGCAAATGCTGATGTTCGAGCCGCTGAAGCGTTGGTTACTGCCAATTCTGATTGCTAGCCAAGCGATCCCTGTATTCGCTATCGCGCCAGTGCTCATGCTTTGGCTGGGTTACGGCATTGCATCGAAAGTAGTCATGGCGGCGATCATCATCTTTTTCCCCGTCACGACATGTTGCTATGACGGCTTGCGCAATACGCCAACAGGTTACCTCGACCTTGCCAAGACCATGGGCGCGTCGAAATGGCAATTACTTCGTCATATTCAATTGCCAGCCGCCCTACCAACTTTAGCGTCAGGTATTCGTGTTGCCGTCGTTATTGCGCCAATTGGAGCAGTGGTCGGTGAGTGGGTAGGTTCAAGTGAAGGCTTGGGTTATCTGATGCTCCAAGCCAACGCTCGCATGATCATTGATGAGATGTTTGCAGCGCTGTTTATCCTCGCTGTGCTGTCTATCTCACTCTACTTCATCACCGATAAATTATTGAAAAAAGCCATCCCTTGGGAAAGCAAATAATTACAGAAAATAACCAAAGAAAATTGGGAAAGAAAAGGAAGAACCCCGTGAATAAAAACAAACTTATGAGCGCTGCTGCTCTACTCGCTTCAGTGGTATCAACCAACGTTCTTGCCGCTAAAAAAGAGATGACACTGATGTTGGATTGGTTCGTCAATCCAAACCATGGTCCTATCGTGATTGCCAAAGAGCGTGGTTACTTCAAAGAGCAAGGTTTGAAGGTCAACATTCAAGAGCCGGCAGATCCAAGTACACCACCTAAGTTGGTCGCTGCTGGCAAAGTCGACATGGCGATTTCATACCAACCAAGCCTAACTATCGATGTCGCGGCTGGTTTGCCACTAATCCGCTCTGCGACTTTGATTGCTACGCCACTCAACACGTTGATGGTGTTGGACAACAGTAAGAATGAAAACCTTGGCGACTTGAAAGGCAAGAAGATCGGTATTGCGATCGCAGGCAACGAAGAAGCGACAATCGGCACCATGCTAGCGCAAGAAAACGTGAAGTTTTCTGACGTACAAATCATCAACGTAGGTTGGGCGCTGTCTTCGTCTCTTGCGTCTGGCAAGGTGGATGCGATTTGGGGCGGTCTACGTAACTTCGAAACCAACCAACTGGCACTAGAAGGTTATAAAGCTAAGGCCTTCTTCCCTGAAGAACACGGCGTGCCAGCGTATGACGAGTTAGTCTTCGTAGCCAATGCAAAAAACTACGACAAAGAAGCCATCAAGGCATTCAACAAAGCACTAGAGCAAGCGACCACTTACATCGTTAACCATCCAAAAGAGTCGTGGAAAGAGTTCGTGGCTTATTCACCAGACACGCTCAACAACGAGCTTAACCAACGCGCTTGGAACGACACGCTAACTCGTTTCGCTCTTCGTCCATCCGCAGTAGATCTGAAACGCTACGATGATTATGCGCAGTTCATGTATTCACAAAACATCATCGAAACACTGCCAAAAGCGAAAGATTACGTACCGAGCTTTGACTAATTCTACTGACCTTAGGATCTAAGCCTAGGGTCTTTTGATAACGAGATACTCATAATGAAATACCAAGATTTGATCGACGCTTGCCGCCACGATTGGCAAGAATACACTGAGCATGCTTTCGTGCAGCAATTGGCGCAAGGCACTCTGGCTCAGCCTTGTTTTCTGCATTACCTAAAGCAGGATTTTCTTTTCCTAAAGCAGTACGCACGAGCTTACGCATTAGCGATCTACAAAGCACGTACTTTGGATGACATGCGCCGTGTCCTACCAAGCGTACACGCATTGCTCGATTCTGAAATCGCCCACCACGTGACTTACTGTGAGCAATGGGGACTGACAGAATCCGACTTAGAAAACGAGCCAGAAGATTTCGGCACTGTGGCTTACACCCGTTACGTATTAGATGCTGGCATGACGGGCGATCTTGTTGATCTATACGCGGCACTAGCGCCATGCTCCATCGGTTATGCCGTAATCGGTAAGGTGCTGATTGAAGATGAAAAGACCGTAATCGAAGGCAACCCATATGCAAGTTGGATCAACCTCTACGGTGGTGAGGAATTCCAATCTGGTGTCGCAAAAGGGGCAGAACACTTTAATCAGTTGCTAGCAGAAATTGATATCAACAGCCAGCGCGGTCAAAACCTGATTCAGGTATTCAAAACCGCAACGCGTATGGAAGTAGCATTCTGGCAACAAGGTCCGAACGCTCAGCAAGATTAATCGGAGAGTCTCATGTTAATTGAACAAATCACCCAAGCATTAACCGCAGTACGCCAGCAAAAGCCGTTAGTCGTCAACATCACTAACTACGTGGTGATGAATAACACAGCAAACGCACTATTAGCGATCGGCGCTTCTCCAATCATGGCGCACTCCAAACAAGAGATGGCAGAGATGATGTCGTTCGCTGGCGCACTGGTTATCAACATCGGTACCCTAGACAGCGTTTGGACACCGCGCATGAGCTATGCCGTAGAGCAAGCCAATGCCAACGGTAAAATCGTTGTACTCGACCCTGTCGGTTGCGGAGCAAGCTCACTACGTACCGAGACATCACGTGAGATCGCACGCCTTGCCGACAAGTTGATCATTCGTGGTAACGCCTCAGAAATCATCGGTCTCGCTGGCGAACAAGCACAAAGCAAAGGCGTCGATGCGTTAGACAGCAGCGACGCAGCACTTGGCGCAGCGAACTTCTTAGTTTCAGAGTATGGTGCAAGTGTGGTGATTTCTGGCGAGACTGATTACATCATCACGAAAGAGCAAACTGTGCAGCTAAACAACGGTCACGAGATGATGCCATACGTAACCGGAATGGGCTGCACACTAACGGCACTGACGGGTGCTTTCGCTGCTGTTGGTGATCACTCCGGACTTGCTGCCGCGGCGGTACTGGGCGTTGTGGGTGAAATTGCGGCTGAGCAAGCGCGAGGGCCAGGCAGTCTGCAAATGAACCTGTTGGATGAGCTTTACCAACTGGATGAAGAAACACTGGCAAAACGCCTAAAACTCCAAGTGAGTTAAGCTTTCTCTAACAAATACCGGCCTCTCACTCCCTGTAGATGAGAGGCCCAAAGGAAACAAAATGAACGCCTATCGTTTATATTTGGTCACCGATGACCAACAAGATTTAGCCACACTAAAGCGTGTTGTGAGAAAAGCCGTGGAAGGTGGCGTGACCATGGTACAAGTCCGCGAAAAACACGGCGATGTGCGTGCGTTTATCGAACGTGCTCAAGCCGTGAAAGACATCCTTAAAGATACCAATGTGCCTTTGATCATCAATGACCGCGTTGATGTTGCACTGGCAGTTGATGCCGATGGGGTTCACCTCGGGCAATCAGACATGCCCGCAACTATCGCTCGTGAGTTGATTGGACCAAACAAAATCCTCGGCTTATCGATTGAGACTGAAGAGCAGTTGGCAGAGGCGGGGTCTCTGCCCATTGATTACATCGGCTTGAGTGCCATCTTCGCGACGCCGACCAAAACCAACACCAAAAAACATTGGGGTATTGATGGTTTGAAAATGGCGTTAGAGACGACTTCACTGCCGATTGTTGCCATTGGCGGCATTAACGAAACCAACATTCCTGCCCTGAGTGCGACAGGTGTACATGGTTTGGCTTTGGTTTCTGCCATTTGTCATGCAGAAAACCCAACCAAAGCAGCAGAGTACTTACTTTCTCTGATGGATTAAGACCCCAACGCTTAAGGATGAGCGCCTTTACCCTCCGGATAAATGTCATCAATTCATCACTCAGCCTTCATTCTCTCGTCAAATTGACAGAGCGTTGATAAGTTTTTCACGCCAGATAACGTAAGATAAGCCCCTTATTTTCACGTGGTTGAATAACCCTCAATAAAAACAAAACGCTCTCAATGAAAACCAAAAAATATGGATTGATGATGCTCGCCTTGTTTGTTCTTGGCATCATCCCGATGTCGCTGTTTGGCTCTTATCACAATCTCACGTCACAGGTGCCTGAAAGTCTGGGTATTACTTTTACTTTGCTCACAGATTCTGCTGGTAGCAAAAGCTTTTTAATTACGTTAACACTGCTACTGCTTTCTTTATTTCACTTTAAACCAAGTCGCATTGAGTGGATGCAAAAACTCTCAATGTTAGGGCTGTTACTTGTGATTGGCTTTGCCAGCAAAACGGGGCTAAAACTGATGACAGAAAGCCCGCGTCCCTACACGGAATTGCTCGCAGCAGAACAATTGATTGAAACACCAGAAACGTTTTATCAGTTGGATACAAAGCAGCAAGCCAACGTAATTAACCAGATTTCTGAACACGTCAGTGATTGGCGAACGCGCCATTGGCAAGGCGAAAAAGACTATTCTTTCCCATCCGGCCATACGATTTTCGTTTCGATTTGTTTGGCTTTCTTTGGCGGGTTGTTCTTACAGAACAAGTGCTATATCTCTGCACTGTCATTATGGATGTGGGGAATGAGCGTCGCATATAGCCGCTTATGGCTGGGTATGCATCGCCCTGAAGATTTAATAGGCTCAGTCTTGTTTGTCGCGATTGTATTTACTTTACTCCCGATATTTCAGATTAAGAAACAGATGCCATTTGTTTCTCTCGCTTCGCGCTAATGTGAACGATGACTAGATAAAAAGAAGCCAGCGATTCGCTGGCTTCTTGCTTTAAAACGCTACTTTTTTCTAACCATTTCTTGGTGGTTCAAACGCTGTTAGTTCTAATTCTGGGCCAGTGTATTTTTCAATACGAACCAGTGCCGAGTTCGCCGCACAGCCGTTTGCAAGTCGAGAGGTCGGAATATCCAACGTTAACACGTTACAACCGCCGTTCTTACAAATGCCGGTTTTCGGATCCAGATCCGGCCAGCCGCCTTCATGAATACACACTGAACCTTGCTTGATTCGGTCAGTCACTTCTGCACCAACCAATACTTGGCCACGGTTGTTAAACGCACGAACTAGATCGCCCGTTTTAATACCACGCGCTTTCGCATCTTCAGGGTGAATCCAAATAGGTTCACGGTTTGCAATTGCGTACTCTTCGCGAATCTTCGCGTAGTTAAACTGGCTGTGTAGACGATGCGCTGCGTGCGCGGTCATTAGCTGCAACTCGCCATCTTTCGCAGTACCCGTGTACTCGGTTGGTGCCATCCACGTTGGGTGTGGAGGACAGTCTTCCAACTGGTAACCTTCAATGGTTTTCGAGAAGATTTCGATCTTACCACTTGGTGTACCGAGTGGATTCATGATCGGGTCTTCACGGAAATCCGCGTAACGAACAAACTGTGCGTTCTTCTCGTTCCACTTCATCTCGATCAGTTGGTTATCTTCCCAGAACTTGCTGAAGTTCGGCATTGCTACGCGAGAGCCACGGCCACCTTGTTGCGCCGCCTTGTAGAAGCCGTACAGCCATTCCATTTCAGTTTTGCCTTCGGTGTACACATCACGGCCACCCGGTGCTAGCATCTCTGCCATGTCCGCGAATACATCAAAGTCATTACGCGCTTCACCTTGTGGCTCAATCACTTGCTTCATTGGCACCAAGTGTTGGTTACTGTAGTCACCCGTCATCGTTAAGTCGTTACGCTCGAACGATGTGGTGATTGGCAGAACAATGTCCGCGTGCTTCGCAGCCGCCGTCCAGTAAGGCTCTGAAATCACGATCAGTTCAGGCTTTTGCCATGCTTTAATCAAGCGGTTGGTATCTTGGTGGTGAGTAAAGTTCGCACCACCGGCCCACCAAATCATCTTGATGTCCGGGAACGTCAGTTCATGACCGTTATGATGGTAGGATTGACCTGGGTTTTCCAACGCCTCGACAATACGCGCTACAGGGAAGCTTTGCACCGCGCCAGACACCGCCCAGTCGTTCCCCGCAGAAGAGCCGCCACCCAGCGATGCCGAAATCGCAGGAAGTACGCCAGCATCACGAGCAGGGTTACCACCGTTTGAGTAGTGGTAAGAGAAACCAAAACCACCGCCCGGTAAACCGATCTGGCCCAACATCGTTGCCAGTGTAACCAGCATCCAGTGACGCTGCTCACCGTATTGTTGGCGCTGCATGCCCCAACCCGCCATCAGCATGGTGCGGTTTTTACTGAAGATGTCAGCCAGTAACTCAAGTTGCTTCGCAGGTACGCCACAGATTTGTGATGCCCATTCTGCTGATTTTTCTACGCCGTCTTCTTCGCCCATCAGGTACGCTTCAAACTTGTCGTAACCTGCGGTGTATTTATCGAGGAAGGCTTTATCGTGCTTACCTTGTTTCACCAAGGTGTGTGCGATACCCATCATCATTGCCACGTCGGTCATTGGGTGAGGAGCAATCCACTCCGCATTCTCGCCAAAGAACTCGATGGTTTCAGAACGAATTGGGTCAATCGCAATAACCGTCTTGCCTGATTTTTTCAATTGATGGAAGAACTCAAGACCCGCGCAGTCTGTTGAGCTCCACGCGATTTTTAGAGTGTTGATTGGGTTTAAGCCCCAAAGCACAACCACATCGCTGTGCTCTAATACCACTGGGTACGTGGTTTGTTGCTCGTACACTTCGATAGAGCCCACAACGTGCGGCATGATGATCTGCGCAGCACCCGTTGAGTAGTCACCCAAGTGGCCTGAATAGCCACCCGCCATGCTCATGTAACGTTGCAGCAAGGTTTGTGCTTTGTGCAGCACGCCACTTGAACGCCAGCCGTAAGAGCCTGCAAACACAGAAGCCGGGCCATATTCTTTGCGAATTCGCATGTGCTGTTCGTGGATCAGCTTGTAAGCCTCATCCCAAGACACACGCACAAACTCATCACTACCGCGCACACCTTCTGGCGACGATGGGTTTGCGAAGTAGCCTTTACGTACCATTGGGTACTTCACACGCGCTTTAGTGTGCACTTGGTCAGGACCGGTGCTTTGTAGGCTGTTTGATACCGTTTGTGGCAATGCATTCGTGGTTGAAACCAGCTTACCGTCTTGCACTTCACACAGCATTGGGCCCATGCGGCCCGCCGTTAGAATGCCTTTGCCGCGAGCATTAGAAGAAGCAACAGACATAGGTGCAAATGAAGTGAATGCCATTGCACCAGCCGCCATACCAGTGCCTTTTAGAAATCCGCGACGGGTCATATTAGTCATAATCTTATCCTTCTATTTATCGTTAGTGACCAACCACATCTTTCGCGTGGTGCTGGAAGAACTTGGTTAGAATTTCTAGGTTCTCGGCTGAAATATCAGTTCGATCACCCATACTTTTCGCTACCGGTCCCCATGCATTCACTGTGAAGTGATTTGAAGGAATTTTAGCGTGACAAGTTGCACAGTAAACGTTGTCCAATTCTTCTGCGTATGACCATACGGGTTCAAGCGTGTCTACAACTGGAGAATCAATAGCACCTGTTAGAGAAACCGCGCGCCATTCGTTGCCGTAAACATCTGCCTCAAATTCACCAGTTTCAAGCGCTTGTTGGCCTTGCTCGGTTAGCGTTGCTACGATGGCACGTTGACCTTCTCCCATGTAAAGCACTTGCTCTGCGCCTTTCATTTGGAATGCGTTCAACTTAACAGTGCGGTTGTCGCCTTCAGAGCTGATTACTTCCAACTTCGTCGTTGGGTTAATTTTACCCATCTCACCCATTGCGATTTCAGTCACAGGGTAAACGACTTTGGCACCAGGTGATGTTTTTGTGGTGAAGCTCATCAACGTTTCAAATGCCTTGCTGTCTAGCTCTGCTTCTGGTGCAAAGTGCGCCACACCTTTATGACAATCGATACACGTTTGATCGTTTGCTTTCGCGTAAGCGTGCATCTTCGCCGCATCACGTGATTGTTCAAACTCTTCCATTGCATCGAAATCATGACACGAACGACACGTCGCTGAATCATTTTCACGGAACTGAGCCCATACCGTTTCAGCCATATCTTTACGATGTGCTTCATATTTCTCTGGCGTGTCGATCTTACCTGTCACAAATTCATGGTAGATGTCTTTCGACGCGCGAATTTTGGTGATCAGGTAATCCATTGGTTCTTGAGGAATATGACAGTCAGAACATTCCGCGCGAATGCCTTTCGCATTACTGAAGTGCACTGAGCCTTGGTACTCTTTGTAAGGGGTTTCCATAGAGTGGCACGAGAGACAAAATTCAGTATCTGAGGTGTAATGCACTACTGCCGCACTCCCCCCCAAAGTTAACCAGCCCACACCAATGCCGGCAGCAACCAGCAGTGCAACATATCGTTTTTTTATTGACATAATTAGCAACACTTCCAAATAAAATGTAATTATAGGTCGCAAATTACTACTTTATGGGTAGTCCTCTCTTGATCCACATCATTTCCGTGTTGCTCTGTATGCCTCAAGTATGAAATTTTGTTATTTGCATCTCAAAGATGAATATATGGCAATAATCCATTACCCAGCCAACCATTCACCACATAAATCACTTTTATGAATGCAACTATTTGATTAAACAGATAAGAGGATGAGAGACTGAATCTCCACATTGATGCAGTAAGGACACGCATGTCAGTTTATATCGAGACACACAGAAGCCAATTAAGACCCATCAAAGCCAGTGACTGGGAACTCTTTCAACGATTACTCTCCGAACAAGAGGTTATTGCGCTCTGTTTCGATCGTCCCAGCGAAACAGAAATAAGAGAAAAATTTGCTTCGCGATTATTACCATGGACCCCAAATAGCCAGCATTGGCTTTGCCTTGTAATACTCGATAAGCAATCTGAGCAACCCATCGGCATCACTGGCTTTGCTATTGAAAACGGTAAGGCAGAGGTAGGTTACTTACTTTTGCCGGAATTTCATGGCCAACAGTTTGGAACAGAAACTCTTCAAGCGCTTCTATATTGGGCAACCTCGACACATAACATCAACCACTTTTCCGCGACGGTCACTGAAGGCAATATTGCGTCAGAGCGTGTCCTGATAAAATGTGGTTTCGAACTCATTGAGGTCATTCCAGACGCATACCAAATTGGTGGCAAACCCTACGCCGATAAAATCTACTCACTATATAAATAAGGACGTATTTTGAATAAAGTAGTCATCATTACCGGCGCAAGCCGAGGCATTGGAGCCGCAGCGGCAAAAAAGCTGGCCGAGCAAGGCTATCGCGTTTGCGTTAATTACCGCACTCAGCAAGAGGCCGCCGACCAAGTTGTGGCAGAAATACAAGCAAACGGTGGAAAAGCGATTGCCATCGCCGCAGACGTAGCCGATGAGAAGCAAGTGCTCTCCTTGTTTGATGAAACAGAACGTGAATTTGGTGCAGTGACGCACTTGGTCAACAACGTTGGCATCCTATTTACTCAATCGCCTTTGTCAGAAATCAGCTTGGAACGCTTTCAGAAAGTAATGAACACCAATGTGAATAGCTGTTTTCTCTGCTGTCGAGAAGCGGCGAGGCGATTCAGTGCAGGCGGTGCAATTGTGAATGTCTCCTCTGGAGCGTCGCGCTCAGGCGCGCCATTTGAGTATGTCGATTACGCCACATCAAAAGGCGCGATGGATACCTTAACTAAAGGGCTCTCGCTAGAGTTGGCAGAGCGCAATATTCGCGTCAATGGCGTTCGACCTGGTTTCATTTACACTGATATGCATGCCGACGGCGGAGAACCAAACCGAGTAGATAGACTCAGCCCTCAAATTCCTCTTAAACGCGGTGGCACGGTAGAAGAAGTAGCAAATGCGATCGCTTGGCTATTAAGTGACGAAGCCTCTTATGTCACAGGTTCATTTATCGATATTGCAGGGGGCAGATAGAATGCAAGTCCATATCCGACAAGCGATTCCCGAAGATTTAGACGGAATTTTTCAGCTTAATTTTCAAATTAATTCACTGCATTTTGCGAATGCGCCAGAAGCCTTTGTTGCGCCTTCAGGAGCTGACCGCGAATTTCTTGCACAAGCACTAGAGAACAAAGAGCGACTCTTTTTGATTGCCGAACGCGAACAGCAAATTCTCGGCTTCTTAACCGCGATGATCACCCAAAACGACACCGTCAGTTTTCTGATCAAAGACCCAATTTGTCGCGTGGGAACAATTGTTGTCGATGAAGCGCAAAAGCAGCAAGGAATCGGCCGCCAACTGCTCCTAGCCTGTGAGCAATGGGCGCGCGACGCCAATGCCACACAAATTCGATTGGAAGTGATGGAATTCAATCAGCCAGCACAGCGCTTTTACGATAATCAAGGTTTTAAAACTAACTCACGCATTATGCTGAAACATTTGTAACGATAACGACAATTAAGCGCTTTTCACGACTAAACCCACCTAAATCGCATTTATCGATGCAATTTACCCCCTGATTTTAGAAAAAGACGATATGATGTGCGGATAAGGAGATTCGAACATGATTTATCTTTTCGATTGGGGGAACACCTTGATGGTAGATTTCCCTCACGCACAAGGAAAAATGTGCGATTGGGAACACGTAGAAGCAGTTCCTCAAGCCAGAGAAACACTGGCAATACTTTCCCAAAATCATCCCATCTACATTGCGACCAGTGCATCTGATTCCAACATGGAAGAGGTTCAGCGTGCATTTGTTCGCGTCGACTTAGACCAATACTTAAATGGCTATTTTTGTTTTGCCAACCTCGGCATCGCTAAAAACCAACCTGAGTTTTATCTCGCCATCGCAAAACAGTTAGGGGTTAACGTGAGTGGAATAACCATGGTTGGCGATTTACCTCACAAAGATATTTACCCTGCGATGAAAGCGGGCGTAAACACAATTTGGTTTAACCCAACGGGCGCTGATGCACCAGCCGAAGCCATTCCTAACCAAATTCGTTGTTTATCTGAGCTTATCCCCTAACCGTTACTAACCTGCACTAATCAAGGAAGATGAATGCAAATAAGATCCATCAAGGTGAGCGATATCGCGCGCTTCACCGCGCTGTGGAATCGGGTGTACTCCGAAGGGGAATTTTTGATTTCTCCTGCACCCGATAACGCAACGCTTTGCAGAATCCTGCAACGTGTGGAAAACGAGTCCATCCCTCAGTTTGTCGCGTTTGACCGCCAAAAACTTATCGGTAGTGTTGAAATCTACCCAGCTGAGATGTGCGGTTACGAAAGAGGGCAACGCCTTCGCGTCGGTATTCTTGGTATTCACATCGACAAAAACTACCGAGGCAAAGGACTGGGGCGGAAACTATTGGCAGTTGCGATCGCGCGTGGTTGGGAATTTGGTTACGACCAAATCGCACTCTACGTATACACAACCAACACACCAGCGATTGCTTTGTATGAACGGTTTGGATTTGAACATCAGGGAGAACTTGGGGAAGTGACCTTGCCAAATGGTAAAGTCTTGATGAGTCAAAAAATGATATTGTATAAAGCGCAAAGCCGTTCGAAAAGCCCAGATTTGTAGAGTCACGATAACCGTTGTTCGCAACACTTATTCGGGGTTAACACCCTTGCGTCACATGCCCTCGAACAATTGAATCGTTAGAGGCTTGATTCACGTAGTAGAAATAGCACGCTTCTTCTGCCAATGTGTAACCTTGCGGCCAAATGTACACAACGCGATCAACACCCGATTTATCTAAGAACTGATAATCAGGAATCGCGACAAAATGAGCGCTGTTCGGGTGCTGCTGACCGATGATGCAAAAATCACTGCCTTTGCACGGCACGTCAATTTTCGAATAACCTCTGGCTGGTAGATCGATTTCTAACAAAGCTCGAATACTATCGGCACTCGCTTCTGGCATGCCTTTGCGTGTTTTGACATGTCGGTCAATGTAGTGAACGTGCTCTTGGCCGTAAGCGTTATCAATCACTGATTGAGCATGGAAGAATTTGAGAGCCGTACCCAAAGAAGACTGAGAACTGTGTAACATCGCAGCGTATGCTTGGCGATGAATATCGAGTAGTACTGGTAAAGCAGCTAATGCGATGAAAGCCAAAGTGGTAAGCACTATGGTGATTCCATCAGCGTAAATCCCTTTGATTTCACGTTTCTTATCTCAACTAGCCCAAGACAATAGCCCCACATCCATGTGAGACCGAGCCAATATATCGCCAATTTCTTACGATTAAAGGCTTAAGGGGTAAGAAGAAACAAACACCACGCAAACTTGAGAACAGCAGCCAAATAGCCGTGTAACAAAACGACGCTATGTGTCAGATATTAGACGGTTTTTACTCTCTAGTTACTGAGTAAAGGCACATTATTTCGCACCAGACCACGACGAACATTCGTGCACATTTTGCCAAAACGACGAATCTCATCGAACTGCGGAACAATGCCGCGCTCCATGGCTGACTCCCAATAAGTGACTTCTGAATCGACCATTTCCAACAATTTCTTCGGACAGCCAATGCACTGCCCTTCTGGTCCACATACAAACGTTTCTGGTTCATAAATTGGTAGTTCCGCTTTTACTTGCTCGATGATGCTACGCATGGCGGTCATTCGATCTGGCTTTACCTTCATCATTCTGCTCCACGGATTAAGATGAAGCAGATTGTACCCACTGGCACGCAAATGTCCCTACCCAATTTAGGTATATTCTGTTTGAATCGATTTCTTTATCGTCAGATCCGGCTTTTTAACCACCAAATACACCGCCGTAGCTGCCAGTACGAAACCAGAAATCCCCATCCAATCAAATGACTCTCCAAACGCGAGCCAAGCCTGAATCGCCGTCGTTGGCGGCACCAGGTAGAATACAGAAGCTACGCTCGATGCAGCACCGTTCTTAACCATGTACAGCAGCAGTAGAATAGCTACACAAGAGAGCACGACGACCAACCACAACACGGTCAAAATAAACTCCAGTTCCCACTGCACTTGCATGGTTTCAAACTGCATCGCAACGGGCAGAAACATGACGAGCGCGGCCAAATATTGCACCGTCGCACCACCCACCATATCCACTTTTTGGCAATGTTTTTTCTGATAAAGTGTCCCTAGCGTGATACCAACCAAAGCCAACAAACACAAACCAATGGCCAACACTTTATGCTGCTCGGATTGCCACTCCATTTTGCCCATCAACACCATAGCGATACCGACAAAACCAAGAGCCAAACCCAGCCATTGCGAGGGCTTAAACTCCTCACGAACAAACGCCACCAGCAAAGCCGCGGTTAAAATCGGTTGAATACCCACCAGCAACGAACTCAACCCAGCAGGCATACCCAAGGCGATAGCGAAATAAGTACCGCCCAGATAGAAACCGTGGATCAACGCACCAACCACACAGCTGTGCCAAAAATCTTTTCCTGTCGGCAACCTTCTACGCAATACCGCCACAAGAACCAAAAACAATAAGACATTGAATGCCATACGGATAGAAAGTAGTGTCGCTGGCTCGGCATATTGCAAACCAAAACGCGCACCAACGAATCCAGAAGCCCAAAGGATGACAAATACAAAAGGGATGGCTCGGATTAACATGATCGCCTCACTCACGCTTGTTTTATGTTTTGAGATACTGCTAATGTAATTAGGTACAGTGTTTTCAAAAAGTGACAGATGGAAGTGTTTTTATGGGTACAAATTTATTGGGAAGCGGTGAAGGGAATAAGTACCTCGTGGTGGAAAAACACCTCAAACAAGCCATCAATGGTGGCGTTTATCAGGCGGATGATCGACTGCCCTCCATTCGCTCGTTGAGCCAAGAATTAAACGTCAGTAAAAATACAGTGATTCGTGCGTATCAAGAGCTGGAAGCACAAAACTTGGTTTACTCGGTACCCAAATCGGGTTATCGAGTTAAAGTCGCCTTGCCGACCTCTCGCTCAATTCCGGATCCGACTCGCGTGGATTTGCTCTCGATCTGCAAAGAAATCCTTACTTATCCTGAATACCAAGAGCGTTTGCCTACCGGTTCTGCCCACCCAAACATTGACTCCCCCGCGATCAAAAGCTTGTACGCCGAGATCGGCCGCCACAGCCGCCAGCAAACGCATGTACCGAGCCATTACCAATTACCCCCCGGTGATCACCTCTTAATCAAACAACTGGCGAAAATCACACAAGATTTGGGCACGCCAGCCAAGTTGGATGAGATCATGGTGACGCACGGCGCGCAACAAGCCATTAGCCTAGCGCTGCGCGCAACGACACAAAAAGGCGATATCGTCGCGGTGGAGTCCCCTTGCTATTTTGGCAACTTATTGATGCTCGAATCACTCGGCCTCAAAGCGGTGGAAATTCCGAGTTGCCCGCGCGACGGCATGTACCCCGAAGCCTTAGCAAAAGCAATGGCGACATGGGACATAAAAGCGATCATCGTAACGCCAAACTTCACCAATCCAACTGGTGCCATGATGCCGCTAGAAAAGCGCCAGCGATTGCTCTTGGCATCTGGCAATATTCCTATTATCGAAGACGATGTGTTTGGCGGGTTAAGCTATGACAAGCCGTTACCAAGCTTGAGATTGCTCGATGACAAGCAACGCGTAATTTACGTGAATTCGTTATCCAAAACGCTCGATTCGCGTTTGAGAATTGGTTGGATGTTGGCGGGGCGATATCGAGATCAAATTGAGCAATATCTATTGTGTGAGAACATGGGCAGTTTGAACCTGATGCAATCCGCCGTGGCAACGTTTCTAACGTCAGGCAAGTATCGAACGCATACTGCGCGAATGGGTCGGGTTTATCAAAACAACATGCGCCGATTTATCCAGATGCTTCATCAATACTTGGATGAATACGAACCTCTAAAAAATCGATACCAGATCAACGCCGTGCAAGGTTCGTTCTTGCTTTGGTTGCGACTGCCCGAAGACACGGACAGCTATGCGTTGTATCAAGCATGCAATAAGCACAGAATCAGCCTACTTCCCGGCACCGTATTTGGCACTCAAGGGCAATATCGGCATTGCGTACGCCTCAGCGTGGCAAACTTTGGTCATGAAACCGATTGGAGTCACGCGATGCAAACACTGGCAAAATTGATAGCAAAGCATGCCTGTTAACTCGCTCTTACTAAATGAACTTATGCCGACACACGCAAACAGGTAACAACAAAAAACTCCACGCAAAGGTGGAGTTTTTCATATCGTCATCGCCTTCAGTGCGACTTAA
This sequence comes from Vibrio sp. Vb1018, assembly GCF_033338775.1. Lineage (NCBI taxonomy): Bacteria > Pseudomonadati > Pseudomonadota > Gammaproteobacteria > Vibrionales > Vibrionaceae > Vibrio > Vibrio sp. Vb1018. Next base: position 105,121 of record NZ_JAWOTI010000015.1, on the reverse strand, counting down.
TTTGCCACATTCTCGCGACGTTTTCGGCTAAATTAGCAACGTTGACGTCGGCCTCTTTCATGGCCTCAGGTAAGCTCATCGCCCTTGGTACACAAGCAAACACCGCATCAATGCCGCACTCATAAACCGCCTGATAGTTGTCGCCCACACAGCCTGCTAATGCAATGACTGGTAAATTACACTGCTTAGCCACCTGAGCAACGCCCATCGGCGTTTTGCCATGTGCGGTTTGATGATCGATTCGACCCTCGCCTGTAAATACGATATCCGCATCCTCAACATGCTGAGCAAGTTTGACCGTTTCAAGCACAATCTCAATTCCTGGTTGCAAACATGCTGGCGTGTACCCGAGCAAGGCCGCGCCCATACCACCAGCAGCACCCGCCCCTTCACGAGTCAGTACATGCTTACCCGTCGCTTGTTCCGTCAACTCGCCAAACTTGCGCAATGCGTTATCGAGCAGAGTGACGTCTGATACCGTCGCTCCCTTTTGAGGGCCAAAGATAGCCGACGCGCCTTTGTCACCACAGAGTGGGTTATCAACATCGCACGCTACCAACACTTCGCAAGTTGCTAAGCGAGGGTCAAGACCAGAAATATCGATGGACGCAAGCGCCGCTAACCCGCCTCCATTTGGGGTAATTGCATGACCAGATTCATCAAGAAACGCCACCCCCAACGCGGTCAACATGCCCACGCCACCATCATTGGTAGCGCTGCCGCCCAAACCAATGATTAAGCGTTGAATACCTCTATCTAGCGCGTGTTTGATCAGCTGTCCAGTACCAATGCTACTGGTCAGTTTTGGGTCGCGAGCATCACTCGGCACAAGGTGCAGACCACTGGCCTCCGCCATTTCAATAACCGCGGTTTCGCCGTCGCCGAGGATGCCATAAAACGCTTCAACATCATTCCCTAATGGCGCGGTCACCGTTGTGAAGACTTGTTCGCCTTGAGTTGCATCTATCAAAGATTGAACCGTGCCTTCGCCACCGTCTGCGACCGGAACCGTAACAAACTCGGCATCATGCCATACGCGAGCAAGACCCGTTTTGATCGCCTCGCTCACTTGTTTGGCGGTTAAGCTTTCTTTAAATGAATCAGGTGCAATTACCACTTTCATACGTATTTCCAGAGACTTATAAGAGAACGAGGCTCAAAATGTACACTAATGCCATTGCCGTGACACCTTGAACGAGCGTAGCCATGGTTTGCGCGCGGTACGCTAGGCCCACCGACATGCGACTAAACTGCGAAACTACCCAGAAGAAACTGTCGTTTGCATGAGAAACCGTCATCGCACCTGCACCGATCGCCATCACCGTTAATACGCGGCCCATTTCTGAATCGAGCCCCAATTGCGTGAGCATAGGCGCAACCAAAGCCGATGTGGTCACCAATGCAACCGTTGATGAACCTTGCGCCGACTTTAGCGCAGCCGCAACGATAAATGGCATGAAAATACCCACGCCCAGCGCCGATAGCGTCGTACCTAAGTATTCACCTAGCGGCGTTGCTTTTAATACCGCGCCAAATGCACCACCCGCACCGGTAATCAAAAGAATAGGCGCAGCAGCCGTAATACCTTGGCTGATTCGCTCGCCAAATTCTTCAATCTTGTTGTCTGACTTGAGTAGGCGAACAGAAAGGAACAGGCCAATCACCAATGCCGTTAGTGGCTGTCCTAAGAAAGTCAGAACATCAAACACAAAACCTTCGCCCAGCGGTAGGCTTGGGAATTTCGCGATAGAGCCAAAACAGATCAATAAGATTGGAACAAAAATAGGAGCGAATGCTTGGCTCGCCGTTGGCAATTTGCCGTAAGACGCTTTGAGTGCTTGCCAATCATGCTGAATTTCCTCTGCGGCTTCAATGCCATCTGGTTCAACATGTTGGAATCGGTTCGCCCACAACATACCCGCTAGCGCCGCAACCGCTGCAACAAACACACCCACACCAATCACTAAACCAAGGTTAGATTCCAGGCCTAAGTTACCCGCAGCGGCAATCGGGCCAGGAGTTGGCGGCACAAACGTGTGCGTTGCGTATAGGCCAGTTGCCAACGCCACACTCATCGCAACGCTTGAGGTTTTTAAACGCTTAGCGAGTGATTCTTTGAGCGAGTTCAGAATGACAAAGCCTGAATCACAAAACACTGGAACAGAAACGATGTAACCGATGATGCTCATGGTCAATGTTGGGAAACGCTCACCCAACACTTTGATGACCGTATCGGCCATGGTGATCGCCGCACCACTTTTTTCCAAAATAACACCAATGATGGTACCTAAAACGATAACCAAACCAATGTAACCAAGGATGCCGCCAAAGCCAGAAGCAATGGTTTTGGCAATGCTATCTGCCGGTAAGCCGTAAGCAAATGCCGCAAGGAACGCCGCGATGATCAGCGCTAAAAAGGGATGTAATTTGAATTTGGTGGTCGTGAGCACAATAAATGCGATCACCCCGAGCAGGATTAATATAAGGTTCATGATAACTCCATTTATTCTTATTTTGCTGAGCGAGTCCGTGTTGGCTCACTCAACATGTAGGGACGCATGAATTATTAATCGTTTGCTTTAGAATTCCTTTAGGCGGAGTGACAAATGATGTGGTCAAAAAATGACGCGTATTGTGCAGATGCACAATATCACGACATTTTTGAGAGCCGAGTCGCAATATAAAGCTCCGCTAACCCCACAAAATTGGTAGTTGGTAGCCCTGTTATCTCGGTGATTTTCTCTAACCGATAGCGCAGAGTGTTCCGGTGAATAAACAGCATTTTAGAGCATTCTGTTACATTGCCATTGCATTCAAACAGTGCATCTAGGGTTTTCAATAATTGCCCAGATTTGTCTTTCTCTTTCAACCGTTTCACACCATCAACAATTTGTTCACCTTGCCAAATATCCGCCAACGGCGCTAACAAAACAGGCAAACGAAGTTCATCGAACAGGTACTTACGTTTCTCTGGGTAAAACTGCTTGCCAATAGCTAATACCTGCTTCGCACTTTGGTATGACAACGCGACATCTTTAGGCTCATTAAACAGCTGCCCTAGCGCAATGTGAAACGTATGCGAATCGTGATCGCTTAAACGCGACATCAACTTATCAATGCGCTCACTTTCAACTTGGCTATCCCACTGCTTGGCGGAATGACACGGTTTCAACACCACAATTTCATTCACTGAGACAATCGCAACTAGGTTGTTACGCTCTGGGTATTCAAGCAGCTCAACAATATTGCGCACACTCTTCATGCTTTTCGAGGCGGACGGCGTCGAGACTTCAATCACCGTTGCCACCCGTGGTTGAGTAACATCGATAGAAAGACGCATCGCCCAATCTTTCAGCTCTTCATCGGTCAATTTCCCATTGATCCAAGCCAGAATAAACTCTTCGCGATGACGTCTGTCCCACTGAAATTTTTCCACCAGCGCGGCTTGCTCGATTGTCAGTTCAGCGGTCATTTTAACCAGTTTTGCAAAATCTCGGATTTTCTCCGGCTCGCCTGTGACGCCAACAATACCGACCACGTCGCCATGTAATTTCAACAACATATTGATACCGGGTTTGACACCCTGCAACGTCAAACATTGCTGCTCATTAAGCTCTAGCGAATCGCCATGATTCAGCGCCAGTACCGCGCCATCATGCACTTGCCCAACACGTTTAGGGTCGCCACTGCCAATGATGATGCCTGCCGAGTTCATCACATTCACATTGTGACCAATGATGGACATGGTTCGATCAACAATTTGTTGTGCTAAAGCGTGGTCGAGAATCACCATTTCGAGTTTCCAAATTGACCGTTTAATCACTCAATAAATCACAAATGGCAAACTATCGCGATGCTGCGGTTCTAAATAACGGAAGCAGCTCAAAGCATTATCCAATTACCCATATTTAAAAAGTGGATTAAACCTTCATTTTTAGCAGCGGGTTATATACTTAGAACAAAGGTTACCAATGCATTCTTCACTGTGCATTGATGCCACTCGTCTACCTACAGAGGAGAGATCAACATGGAGTTACGGAATAAATCGGGGGAAGTTGCAAATATTGCTGATAACCTCACTTTGAAGGAAATCACAGAAATGGGCTACACCGTAGATTTATGCGATGAAGCATTTGCTCCTGGAGAGCATTGGAAAGCGGAAGGTAAAACGCAAGGTATGGGCGAGTATCCAGAGGAGTAAACGTCCTGACGAACCAGCGTACAAAAGCGTTCCACAAACAGAAAAGCCGAGCGACTTAACGCTCGGTTTTTTTACTTTTGAACTTCTTGAATAAACAAGCTCATCTCTTCAAGATAATTGCCGTTTGAGCATCCCCAGTCGGTGACCTCAATCAACTCTGTAACTAACTGTCCAGACTCATCATCTTGCACTCTCTGCACAAACGCTTCAAAACGTTCCAGTTGTGCCTGACTCTTAACGCCATGCACGGCATATTCTACAAGCAAGCCGTTGTACGTCTGCCAGCGCTGATCGCCCGCAACATCATTGCTTAAAATCACAGAACACTTTTGTTGAATGCTTTCAACCGCATCATTTCTTGGTGGCGCGACTGTGGAACATCCAACTAAAATCGTACCTACCGCCAATAACGTAACTTTTGTCTTATTTATCATATCGTTTCCAACTGTATCGCCACGATATGGAAATCTTATTACACCTGATAAGGATCATCGATAGCGCACCGCAGATTAATTACTTAATAAACTGTAAACTCCATACCAGTCTTAACACTGCAAGCTCATAACTCCTATTAACTCACCCAAATGTAAACAAATAGTAAAATCACCTTTACGCGATGCAAAATCGACAAATGAGATTAGCGTTCCTTTCTCGCGACCAAGCGTGCAATAATCAACTGTCTACATAACGAAACCATTTGAAGGATCAAAATGACCGCAACGGATTACCTCAACGACCTCAATCAAAGTTACCTTGCGATTCACCGCACCAAAGAAGATTTCTTTTGGGAAACTTACATGGGGATCAGCGATGACCATAATGGCTCGACGCAAGCACAAACGGCATGGACAAGCTTTTTAAGCAACGCCGAGCAAATTACTGCCATCAAACAACAGCTTGAAGCCGCGGACTCAATTACCGACCCACAAGAGAAACAACAAACCATTACGGGTCTATCTGGTTGGCTGGCGATGTTTGAATCTCACGCTATCGAGGGCGAAAAAGCACAAGCGTTGAAAAATCAGCTCATTGCCTTTGAAGCTGAGCTCTTCGAGAAAAAACAGAACCACGTACAAACATTTACCGATGAGAACGGCGAGCAAGTAGAAGGTTCACTTCCAGTATTAAGCTCAACCATTCGCACTAGCAATCATGAAGAAGTTCGCCAATCAGCTCATCAAGCGTTGCTGAACCTTGAACAATGGCTACTGCAAAACGGCTTTATAGAGCTGATCAAGCTGCGCAACCAGTTCGCTCGCTCACTGGGTTATGCGACTTTCTTTGATTACTCCGTGCAAAAAACGGAAAAGATGAGCTCTGAGCAGCTATTCGAGATTTTGGAAGATTTCGAACAACGCACGCGAGATGCGCATCTAAACAGCTTAGAAAACTTGGCGAAAGAGAAAGGCGAAAGCGCACTAGCAGGCTACAACTTTGTTTACTCATTCGCGGGTGACGTTATGCGTGACCTTGACCCATACGTGCCGTTCTCAAAATCTCTGAGACGCTGGGTAGAATCATTTGGTCGCCTAAATATTGATTACTCTGGCGCGACGCTAACGCTGGATTTACTAGATCGCAAAGGTAAGTACCCGAACGGGTTCTGCCACGGCCCTATCCCTTCTTTCTATAATCAAGGCGAATGGGTCGCAGCGCAGGTGAACTTCACCAGTAATGCCAAGCCAGACCAAGTGGGCAGCGGCTATGATGGCATTAACACGCTGTTCCACGAAGGCGGCCACGCAGCACACTTTGCGAACGTAAAAATGAACGCGCCTTGTTTCTCGCAGGAGTTTGCGCCGACGTCAATGGCTTATGCAGAAACTCAGTCGATGTTCTGTGATAGCCTGTTAACCGATGCCGATTGGCTAAAACAGTACGCACTGGATGATGAAGGGAATTCTGTGCCTGATGAGATTATTCAAGCAATGATCAACAGCCGTCAGCCATTCAAAGCTTATGAAGAACGTAGCATCTTGGTTGTACCATATTTTGAGCGCGCGTTGTATCAATTGAGCGATGACGAGTTAACGCCAGAACGCATCACTAAGCTGGCTCGCGATTGTGAAAAACAGATCCTTGGTTTGGAATGCAGCCCTCGCCCACTGATGGCGATTCCACATTTGCTATCCGACGAAGCGGCTTGTGCGTATCAAGGTTATCTACTCGCGCACATGGCGGTGTATCAGACCCGTGCATACTTCCTTGAGAAGTTTGGTTACCTGACGGATAACCCAGAAATTGGCCCACTGCTGGCAAAACACTACTGGCACGCAGGCAATCACTTGTCTCACAACGAAACCATTGTCAGCCTGACTGGTGAAGGTTTTAATGCTAAGTACCTTGCAGACGTGTGTAACCTGTCGCCAGAACAGGCATGGGAAGTGCAGCAGAAGAAAATCGACTCACTTGCGACGCGAGAACGAGCATCAGTCGCTTCACTGAACGCCGCGATTAAAGTCGTCGACGGCAGTAAAGAGCTGGCAAGCAACGCCATCTCTGACGAACAAATGTGTGACGATTTTGAACGTTACATCGTAGAGACTTACGGTCGATAACACAGAAAGCCAGGAGCTCGCCTTCTGGCTTTTTATTCTTTAGCTAATGCAATAAGAAGGAAGATCCATGTACCAAGAAGTCATCAAATTTTGGTTCGAGGAGCTATCGCCCCAAAATTGGTTTGAAAACAACCCAGAACTGGACAAGCGTATTGCATCGCGATTTGCCTCGGTATTAGAACAAGCGGCTCGTTGTGAACTGTTTAATTGGCGTGACAGCGCACAAGGACGATTGGCCGAAATCATCGTCCTCGACCAGTTTTCACGTAATGTGTATCGCAACACCCCAAAAGCGTTTGCACAAGACCCACTCGCATTAGCATTGGCTCAAGAGGCAATTCGGTTAGGTCACGATAAAGAATTAGCGCCTGAGCAGCTAAGTTTTTTGTACATGCCGTTTATGCACAGCGAATCTCGCCTCATTCATGTCGAAGCTGAAAAATTGTTCCGCGCATCAGGGCTTGAAAATAACTACGATTTTGAGCTAAAACACAAAGCCATCATCGACCAGTTTGGGCGCTATCCTCATCGCAATGCGATACTGGGAAGAGAGAGCACTCCCGAAGAGTTAGCGTTTTTGCAACAACCTGGGTCAAGTTTCTAAATAACAATGAATAATGAGTTAACCATGAGAGACCACGCAGTATGCTGGCCATGCTTGCTAAAACTAGACGGCGACGATGAGCTGATCTATACGCATTCCCAGTCCGACTTAGACTCTGAATGCGAAGCCCTCATTTTTGGGCAAGATGATTACGTTATCGACTCAAATGGCAACACGTTTGAATTGAAAAACAATGGTTCGAACACCACTCTTTTACATCTAAAAGAACGAACGCTGTCCGTAGAAGAGGTTACGTCATTAATCCAATCGCATGAATTCAGCCTCGCGCAACGGTGCATTATCAAGATTCATTTCACCTCGGTGAGGCAAGCTGTTGAGGCCTTAGCTCACTAACTCAATCCCAACATGTACAGCATTAAATAAAATTATCATTTTTATAATTTATGATAATTTCATGTAATCAACATCACGCCATATACTCTCCCACATCGAAACAAGACAACGTTCAAACACACATGTTGGGAGTAAACAAATGAAAATGAATCATGTCGGTATTATGGTCGGAGATATGGACAAAGCGGTTGAGTTTTACACGCAAGCGCTAGGTCTAAAAGTCGTTATGGGCAACACGAAAGTGATTGAAGAACGCGAAACGGCAATTGGCAGAATGTGTATTGCGGTCTTTGGGGAAGGCTTTAAAGGCTTCAACATTGCGCACCTTGTGACAAGTGATGGCATCGGCCTTGAGTTATTCGAAATGAAAGAACGTCAAGAGCGCCATGAAGTGGATTTTTCTCGCATCGGTATCTTCCATTTCTGTTTGCAGACAGACGATTTTGAAGGTGCTATCAAACGCACCGAAGCACTAGGTGGCAAAGTTCGCATGGACATCATGCGTTACCACCCAGAAGACGATAATAAGCCTGCGAAAATGGTTTACCTAGAAGACCCATTCGGCAACCTATTCGAGCTTTACTCACACACTTACGAAGAAACTTACGCTTCTGATTACGAGTAATAGCCCCATCCATATTCCAAAAGGCTAGCAATACGCTAGCCTTTTTTGTTTGCTTTGAGTTGCAGTGTTTCTGCACTCGCTCTAGCAAAAAAACATCTTGAATTTGATCATTTCTCTCACCACTTTTAAGGTCACTTTATACTTACCTCAACACAATGCAAAAAGGAGTGAAGCATGCCCACCAAAAATCCAATCGCCATCAAAGCGCTTGATCATGTTGTATTAAGGACCTGTAACCTCGATGCTATGTTGCATTTCTATCGAGACATTTTGGGCTGCCCTGTCGAACGCGAAGTAACGGAACTTGGTTTAACTCAACTTAGGGCAGGTAACGCATTGATTGATGTAGTGACGGTAGACAGCGAATTGGGCCAACTCGGCGGTAAGCCACCAGTTCAAAATGGTCGTAATATTGACCATTTTTGCCTGCAATTGGCGCCTTTTTCCGAGGATGAATTACTGGAATATCTGCGTGCGCGCGGCATTGAAACCGAAGAGTTTGCGAAGCGGTATGGCGCACAAGGGTTCGGTAGATCACTCTATATACATGATCCGGAAGGAAATGTCGTCGAGTTAAAACCTCAAGTGATTGATGAGTAAGCTACACTTTACTGTGTTACTGACCATTTGTTTCTCACCATTGTAGAAGGCTCAAAAAAATGAACGCGATCTCGTTAGTCCAAGGCGACATCACCACCGCCCATGTCGATGCCATCGTGAATGCAGCAAACCCGAGAATGCTCGGCGGAGGTGGCGTCGATGGTGCCATTCATCGCGCAGCAGGGCCTGCGCTTATCAATGCGTGTTATGCCGTTGATGATGTCGACGATATTCGATGCCCGTTTGGTGACGCACGCATTACTGAGGCTGGCAATTTAAACGCGCGTTACGTCATTCATGCCGTTGGCCCGATTTACGATAAATTCGCCGATCCAAAAGCGGTGTTGGAATCTGCATATCAACGTTCGCTGGATCTCGCGCTCGCCAACCACTGCCAAAGTGTGGCGCTGCCTGCGATTTCTTGCGGAGTGTATGGTTACCCACCTCAAGAAGCAGCAGAAGTCGCGATGGCCGTTTGCCAAAGACCGGAATACGCGGCACTCGACATGCGCTTTTACTTGTTTACTGAAGAGATGCTTTCGATATGGCAACACGCCCTGACCCAGCACTAAAATCTTTGTGACAAGAGGCATAAAAAACCGGACTGCTAACACAGTCCGGTTTGTCTTATTTGTCACTGAATTATCGTTCGTTAAGCGCTACGAATGCTAGGGGGGGTCATCCAAAGCGCCTAATGTGTGCGATCTAGTTTTTGAAGAATCCGTTGTACATCATGTACAAATGCGCTGCAGACCAAGAGAAGTTCGACGCACCTTGTACCGCGCCCGTCTCTGGGTTGTAGTTTTCACGGATTGGCATGTCACCCGTCATACCTTCTGCGTTGTTAAACAGTTCATTCGCCATTGCAATCGCTTCTTCTTTGTAGCCGTAGTTTTCCATCGCACGGAAGCCAAAGTACACTTGATCTAGCCACACGCGACCACGCCAGTACACATCTTTACCGTAAGCAGGGTTGGTTTGCGATGCGGTCGGCAAAGGCACTCCCGTTCCTTGGAATTTATCTGGCGTGTTGAACTCGTCTTGATCACGCATCACCGCGATCACTTTATCGGCATGCTCTTGCGTTGCTGCACCATTAAACAGCGGCGACCAACCTTCAGGACCACGTCCACGCTCTACAATCGGCAAACCCGCACAACCATTTGCAAGAGGCGCAGGAGTAGTGCCATCTTCAGCCACATTCAAGTGAATGTCGTAGAAGAATCCTGTGCTTTCATCAAACATACATTGGTTAATGTAAGTCTTGATTTTTTCTGCGCCATTAAGGAATTCTTGCGCACGATCTTTACCTTCTACGCCATCAGACACCAACTTCGCCATTTCCGCTAAGTATTTGTTGTCTGAGTACATGTAAGAGGCTTGATCCACCGATTCTTGCAGCATAGAGAAGCCAAGCAGCTCACCGTCCGCTGCGTTATTGTTGGTGCGGTTTTCTGCAAAACGAACTTCCCAATCTTTCTTCGCTAGATCGAGTTTCGCTAAGTTTTCCGCTGACGTATTGCTGTACACCCACTCTTCGCCTTCCAGCTTGATGCTGTTATCAAAGCCGTACGCACTTGCCGCGTAGCGACCAAGTTGATCCACATTTCTGTCTGGGTTGCTGATGTCTTCAGCTTGCGAATTCATGTTGTGGATGTTGTAGATAAAGCCAAAACGAGCCGCGTTATCCATGCCCGATTCCCAGCCCGCCGCTTCTTGTGCGCCGACGTGAATCGTCATGTAATCCACTTCATCGAGAATCTTATTGTAAGACGCCATGCCTTTTACTTTATAAGAATTGCCGTTTTGCTCGATGATGTCTTCTGCAGGAATAATGGTCGTGAAGTTAGGATCGCGCGTTTCTACCCAAACGTACATCACGCCTTCTTCCGTGTTGTGTGCTGGGTCTACTGCCGCGCCGTATTCAGGCACACCATTTTGGTTGTGGTCGCGGTTGGATAGCCACCAATCGTGGTATGCCACCAACTTCGGATACATTTCATCAATGAATTTTTGCGCGTCTTCTGGGCGATCAAACTGGTTCACGAGAGCGTAATACACCTCCATCACAGACCATGCCGCCAACGATGGTTTCGTATTGCGTTCGTTCCAGTTTTCAGAGCCAGCACCACCACGACTAACAGGTTTGGTGTACGTCAACACATCCAGCAAGTAGCCTTTATCTTGCGGACGGATCTTGTCATCAGCTTGAACTTGCTCTTGGAATACCGTGCGAATGTTGTCCATCGCAACATCTGGGTTGAAATGCGCCATCGCGTACGCTTGTTTCCACGAATCCCACGGCCACGTTAAGTTACCAGAGAACCAACGCGCAGTGACCGATGGCGTGACTGTCGCTTGTTCAATATCGCCCGCCGCAGAGCGCCAGTTACCGTTTAGGGTCTCCATCGCTTTTACCGCTACGCGAGCTTGGTCTGCTGTCGCTTCTTTGTTGATAAGACCATTCGCTAAATAGCCGTCCCAACGCGCTTTCGACGCTTCCATGTATTGAGTTGGATTCGCTAATACATCTTGCAATTTCAACGATTCTGACTGCACTTCTTTCGCATTGTGCAGGTTAGAATACGCCGTATAAACCGCCGATGTTTGCTCAGCTGGTAGGCTCATCTCCGCGGTAGAACTGAATGAGGTTTCGTTGGTGAACGTCTTCGTCGGTAGAGAACGAGTAATGCGGAACTCGGCATCGCGGTCATTACGAATCGCCCAGTTGTCTTTCATCTCGCTAAAGTTAATTTTAATGCCGTTTTCGATGGTCGAAATCTGGCGCTTGTAATCTGGGTAGTACTGCGCCACGGTTTGGTTTTTGCGCGTCGACAGCGCGTATTTCACCAACTCGCCGTCCCACTCCAACGCCAAGTTCATATCACGATCAGTTTTGTTAGTGATGAGCGTTTCCACCAGCGAAGAGCGATCAGTCACGAAGCGCAGCACCATTTGCACGTGAATATCGTCCAAGTCCAACACCTGCACTAACGCACCTGGAATGGAATAGACTTTCGCTTCTGCGTTCGATAAATCGTAAGTTTGGCCACTCACTTTGTCGGTCAACGTGAGCTTGTCGAACGTTTGGCCAGACATAAAATGCGCGTACTCTTGCGTCACTTGCATAATACCGCCGAAAGCGCCATAACCCGCCGCATCTTCAGGTAGCAAATGGCCATGCCACGCGCCGTTGTCCGTGAGTGCGTTGTACTTCAGGTTCGAATAACTGTCGTAATCACGCAGGTAAGTTGGATTACCAGTACGATCAATCACGTTAGTAAATTCCGAAGTTGGCGCCTGTGGTAAACGGATTTCAGTTTTATCATTGGAACCACATCCAACAAGCGAAATAGTAGCCCCGATCAGAATGGCAAGTGTGCTCTTTTTAAACATACTTTTTCCCTATTATTTACGTTATTTTTATATTCTCATTTATATAAATGAGTATTTTTAGTGTGCAGAAGCTCGGCTCGCACTAAATAAGCACGAGCTTCCAATAATTATTCTTTTATTTTTCTTTAGCGATAGTGATGGATTTTAATAAATCGCCATTAATATTCGGAATTGTGTCAGCCAAAAATATCTGATTACCAGGCGTAAAAGTGAGTAAAACATTTTTTAGTCGTTGACTGTTTTCACTGGTTTTATTTTGAACATCAAACTCAATTAATTTGTTGTACACTTCATTTGCCAGTTTTTCTTCTTGTTCTTCGGTAATAGCAATGCGTCCAACACAAATTGGAGGCCGAATATCGTGGCTAAACACTTCTTCACGAAAGCGCTGTGCAAATAGCGTGTCTAAATTTGAACCTTCTTCAAAAATAAAGCGGCCTGTATCTTTAAATTGATAGTGTTTATCCCCTTTCAGTTCAATGTAATCCATCATTTCTAGTGCACGTAAATAGAGCGCAACGGAAGTATCACTCAGCTGGTATCTCCGTGCGATCTCTTCTAAAGACCACTCAGGTCGACGCAAAAGATAAAGAAAATCAAATAAGTGAGGATATTGATGGAAAATCTCACTGTTGGTGTCGGTGATAAACTGTTCATTCTCTTGCTGCAGCTGCTTACCTCGCATGGATAACTCAACCAAATCCGTATCAAGGTGCGTGGCGTACAACAAGATTTTATCTAAACCAAGAGACGTATTGTGAAGCTGCCTTTTTATGGTAGAAAGCGGGATTCCAAGTCCAATAGAAAGCTCGGAATATCCAATGCCTTTTTCTTTTATTTTTTCTCGTAAAGCAGCAAGTAAATACGTTGCAGAATTATTCATCGAACAATGCCTGTATTTTATTTATTCAGCATCCATGATGATAAATTCAAGAGAGTCCTACTCTTGTGATTTTGGTCTCAATATTCTATCTTGTTGGCGTAAAACATGTCTTATCCATTAGATTTTTTTACTTTTCTTTAACTGGATACATTTTACCCATCAAGAACAAGCTATAGCCATTGCTCTATGAGCTTATCAAGATAATAGTCAGTATAATTGTTTTGAAGAGTAAAATTAAGATGGCAAAGATTTTTACTAAAACTTTTCTGATAAGAGCGCAAATTTTCAGATCAAAAGTATCAAAAAATGACACCAATCGATTTATAAAAGCGTGAGATCACAATTGGAAAGTGAATCTATGGAAATTTTTAATTTCAATGACCAGTAAAATCCTTGTTATATTCTGAAAATAACAAGGTTAATTTCTAAAATAATTATTGAAGTAAGATCATATTATTAAGTCAAAATTCCAGCTGGATCACATATTTCTTTTTCTCGCCACCATTGTTTATTTATATGTTCTTGATGAACGTAAAAACTTTCCCCCGGCATTGGCGTCAGCAGCGTTATATGTTCTTTTTGACAATGGGCAAGCAAATCTAAAATCGGTTCGTCCCAGCGGTGAGTAAATAGCTCGTATGTAGCCCAATGTACTGGCAACAGTTTTTTCGCATTTAAATCGCGAAACGCTTGCACGGTATGATGAGCCTGCATGTGCCCCCAGTTTTCGACCGGATAACCTTGGCCTTTCACATCGGCAGCCACTTCCAAACAGGCAATGTCGATTGGTCCACATCGCTGTGCGATCTCGGAAAAGTGCGAATCGTAAGCTGAATCGCCACTAAAATAGAGCGTCTCTTCTTTGCCTTTGATGACCCAAGAAGCCCACAGGGTCGCGTTTTTATCGAAATAAGTACGACCCGAATTATGGTTAGCAGGCGTACAAATCAGTTCGATTCCAGCATAGTGCACGCTATCCCACCAATCGAATTCCACGATGTTGTCTGCGTAAACGCCCCACTTTATCAGATGCTTGCCAACCCCTAAGGGTACATAAAACGTCACGGGTTTATCGGCGTAAAAACGTATGGTCGATGCTTCTAAATGGTCGTAATGATCGTGCGAAATCACAATAATTTCAGGAATCGGCAAACGATCTCTGGCATGGGTATTGGGAATATTGCGTTCAAACCACGCTTTTGCGATGAACGGAGAAGCGTAATCAAATAACGGATCGGTCAGAATTCGAATGCCATCGACCTCCACCAGCATGGTGGAATGGCCCAGCCAAGTAACGCGCATCGATTCACTTCGCTGCGCAAACTGCGTGGGTTGAATTGGGGAATGTGGCAGATGTTCGTTAGGACTCAACGGCGTTCTACCACCAAGATAACTCCAACACACCTGCCAGAATGATTGCGGACTAGGGACGTTTGGCATCTCGTTTTTAACGCGGCCGTTTTCAAATTGAGGCGAGTGGTGAACACGGTGCGCCAACTGCGCATGGTAGGTTTGAGGCGGAATCAGTGAATCTGGCTTTTGTGTCTTTTGTTCACTCGTTAGGTATGTGCGCTTAAGTATCGTCTCAGACATATTGTAGTTTTGTCTCACTTGCGAACGCTCAACAGTAGGTTTATTAAAACGTGCGTGTATGTCTATTTCGTGACCAAAATGAGGTGTAAGATGAAGATTCAGTTTCAATCAAACGTCTTCTATTTAAGGATACGGTTCTCAAACCTTCTGAATACTGCGTCGGTTTGAAAGGAGAAAACTATGGTGACTTGCAGCCAATACGATTTTATTGAAATCGCCTGTATGTTTAAGCTCCCTATCGAGATCACACTAAAAAATGGTGAAACTCATCAGGGCAACGCGTTCGACACAGGCTACGACATGCAGCGACAAGAGTGTTTGTTTTTAGATATGGATGGAGAGCACACCGCCTTCCCGACTGAACAATTAGTCGCAATGCGCGCGCTCAAAGCCAATCCGCATTTTGACGAAGTGACGTTTGAGTAAACGTCCTTCTTTCACTGACACCGTCCAATAAAAAACGCCTCTCAAGCTGACACAACTTGAGAGGCGTTCTCTTACACGGTTCACCTGAACTTGTTGTTATTCACGCGACCGGATGAAAACCAGCATCGGCATCATGATCACGAACATCACTCCCACAAGCTGGAAGGTGTGCACAAACGAGACCATTTGCGATTGTTGCTGCAACATCTGTTGGTATTGGTCTAACGCAACCGGATCGGTAATGGAAAGCCCCTGATTGGCCGCCCAGTCATGCAAGTTAGGATTATAAGGATTAATACCCTCACCCAGCGCATGCCATTGCTGCTGACTATCACGATATTGGAACGTGGTAGCGATAGAGATACCAAACGAACTACCAATCGTACGGAACAGATTGTAAATACTCGCCGCCGCGACAGATTGCTCTTTCGGAATCGTTAAATACGCCAAGGTGGACAGCGTCGAGAAGGTTAAACCAAGCCCCATTCCCTGAATCATACTCGGCATCACAATCCAAAATGTATCGATCTGCAGTGAGTATTGCGTCATCAAATAACTACCAATCCCGATGCAGCTCAAGCCAAAGACTATTTTGATTCTGGGATCGAATTGCGGATTGAGCTTAATCACCAAAATCAACATCGCCGCTGACGCCAATCCACGCGGTGCCATTAATAAGCCAGTGGTTGAGACCGGATAATCCAGCAAGCTTTCCAACAGCATCGGTTGTTGAGTCGTCAGGCCAAACATCGCCATCGACACCACGGCAATCATCAACGACGAGACCATAAGATTTCGGTCTTTAAGCAGCCATAATGGCGCTATTGGGCTTTTGGTTTTCCAGCTACGATAAATCCACATCACCGACCCCATGACAGCGAGTAATATCGCGGTCTGGATCATGCGTGAGTTGAGCCAGTCTTCTTCGTTACCTTTATCCAACACAAACTGCAACGCGCCCACACCTAACGCCATGTAACCGATGATCCACCAGTCAAAGTTGGGTTTGGATTTGTTGTCGATGTGGATATAGCGATAAATCAAAGAGGTACAAATCAAACCGAATGGCAAGTTGATGTAAAATATCCAGCGCCAATTGATGTTGTCGGTGATCACGCCACCCACGACTGGGCCCAAAATAGGACCAAGCAAAATGCCGATGGAGAAAATCGCCATCGCTTTGCCTTTTTGCTCGTACGGATAAATCTGCACTAACGTCGACTGCGCCAATGGAATCACCGACGCGCCGAAAGCGCCTTGGATAATGCGAAATAGCACCATCTCTTCAAGAGACTGTGCTTGCCCACAAAGCGCACTGGCAATTACAAAACCGATCACAGCAACCAGCATGACTTTGCGTTCACCAAAGCGCGACACCCAGAAACTGGTCATCGGAATGAAGATCGCTTCCGCCATGCTGTAACCCGTCAGCACCCAAGTAATTTGGTCTGCCGTTGCGCCCAACGCGCCCATCATGTGCGATAGCGACACGTTCGCAACGGTCATATCGATTAACACCATGATGGCAGAAAGCATCACGGCGACGGTGGCAATCCCCCGTTTGTCTGCCGTAATTTGATGGTTCATTGCACGCTACTTTGCAAATCAATGGTGACTTCTGAGCTCGCACCCACGCGAAGTTGCGGCGCATCGGCCGGTACTTCTAATGCCAAACGTACAGGGAAACGTTGTTTGATTTTAACCCAGTTACCCGTTGCGTTTTCTGGTGGCATCAAGGAGAACGATGTACCACTCGCAGGCGACAGCTGCTCTACCGTTGCTTTCCACACCACGTCTGGGTACATATCAATCACCACATCCGCATGCATGCCAGGTTTAATATGAGTAAGATCGGTTTCTTTAAAGTTCGCGCGTACCCAATAGCTGTCTTTTAAAATCACAGGGAACAACGTTTGACCCACGCTAACGACCGAGCCTACGTGCGTATTGATCTCACCGGCAATGCCATCCACTGGTGACGTAATGTCGGTGTAGCTCAAGTTCAGCTCTGCTTGCGCTAACTGTGCTCCCGCTTGTTGAACAACCGCAGCCTCTGCGCCTTCTTCACCACGGTTCGCAATGGCTTTTTCTACCGTCGCGCGCGCTTGCTCCAGGCTCGCTTGGGCATTGGCTAGTTTGTTTTTTGCCGTATCTAAATCTTGGTTCGACGCCAGTTTGCGTTTCACCAAGGAATCCGTACGTTTGTACTCCACTTGCGCTTCTATCAGGTTAGAGCGCGCCGCATCTAAGCCCGCAACAGCTTCAGTTACCTGCTTATCGGCAACATCATGTTGCTGGACCGCCAATTGGTATGCCGCTTTTGCTTGCTTCACTGCCAACAAATATGGGCGTGAATCTATCTTCAGCAGTAGGTCACCTTTGTTAACAGATTGGAAGTCTTTGACATCCGCGGAAACCACTTGGCCTTTTACCTGAGGCGCTACCGACAAAATTTTTGCCCTAACGTAGGCATCTTCCGTGCTTGGGTGACTGTCTGAATACTGCCAAGACCAATACATCGCACCAAATGCGATAACACAGAGAGTAAAGAAAAGAGTTTTTACCAGCTTAGATCTGGAGGAGGAATGCTTTGCGATGTCGTCGCTCATTTATATTGTCCACTTGTTCAATTATGTGATCAGTGTAGGACTTTTCGATCTTCCGACAATAAAATGATCTGCAAGGTAAAGATCCAATTTTTCATGTTGCTAAGTGGAGTAAATGATGTGCAATCAAAACGAGGATAAAAAAGAGGGGCAGTCCCCGTAACCGCCCCCAAAGTCATGCCAATAATAGTAATGTGCGTGTAACTACTGGTTTTTCTTAGAACTTGTAACCGCCGCTGATCATAAATACCCAAGGGTTAATTTTGACGTCGGTTTTTTGCTTCTCTCCACCTGCTTTGTAAGTTGCTTCTGTTTCAATGTTTGCGTACCACGCAGCAGCGTTGAGGAACCATTGATCGTTGATCATGTAGTCCACACCAATATTCGCTGCTAGACCGAATGAGTCATCCAACTTAAGATCTGAAAGACCAGCGCCTTTACCCGTGCTATTGAAGCCCTCATCAAAGAACATGGTGTAGTTGAGACCTGCACCCACGTATGGACGGAACTTACTTTGTGGCTCGCCAAAGTAGTACTGCACCATAAGCGTTGGTGGAAGGTGTTTGGTGTCCGCGATATCACCAAGACCTAACAAGTCTGTTGAAATATCGTGGCTGAATGGTGTTGCTGCTAGAAGCTCTAAACTGATGTTGTCTGTAAACATGTAGCCAAACGTCAAACCAAGCTGCGTATTTGAATCCACTTTCAATTCTTCTTGAGAACCAAGAATCTTATCGCTGCTGTCGTTTGGAACGACAGACGCCGCACCAACACGAAGAACGAAGTCACCTTGTTTATGAGCGAAAACACTTGGTGACACGAGTGCAGCAACCACTGCTAGACTGCAGATTGTTTTTTTCATTTTTATTTCCTTTCGTAGGGCTTCGTTATGTCGTACCCAAAGGGGTGCCTGCTAACTGATCTGAGATTTCAAGTAAACTCAGCGCCTTGAAGCACACGGGTATCTATATCTTTTTGAGCTGTGCGCAATCTAGCACATAGAAACCCTACTATTTTGATGGAAATCAATTTGTGAAAAATATAGGTTTTTTGTATGGAGAAACGCCATATTGATCAACAAATTATGCAAATAGGATACAATTCTGTAATGCAAACTGTGCGTGTGAGTTGCCATGCATACCCATAAATGCGAATCCTCTCGTTAAGGCTCGTAGCCAGTAAAAACTTTTTTCGTCCTCTACTTCTTCTATTTTCAAAAAAAAAACCACTTAAAAAGCTCGTTTGACCCCTTAAAATCGCGATTTGAGGGGTTTGTAAAACACTGAAATACAAGAAGTTATTTTTATGGAAAATCAGTCACTTGGAGTGCTAGTCTGCTCGCAGCTAAGGAGAAGACATGTTAAAAACCGACCTCATTTTTGAACGAGAAAACTTTTCTCATCACGATTTTCAGAATGCCACCTTTAAAAACTGCCACTTTTATATGTGCTGTTTCGACCATGCCGATCTGCGCGATGCTAAGTTCATCGACTGTCGCTTTATCGAATCCAAAGCGCTAGAAGGGTGTAGTTTTCGCTTCGCGAACTTAAAAGACGCCAGCTTTACGAACTGTATGTTGGCGATGAGCCTGTTTAACGGCGCAAATTGTATGGGCTTGGAGCTGCGTAAGTGCGATCTCAAAGGGGCAAACTTCCAAGGTGCGAACTTTGCTAATCGCGTCAGTAACACCATGTTTTTCTGTTCTGCTTTTATTACTGGCTGCAACCTCACCTACTGTAACTTCGAACGAGTGTTACTAGAAAAATGTGACCTCTTTGAAAACCGTTGGAACGGTGCGAACCTCGCAGGGGCAACTCTCAAAGGCTCGGATTTATCTCGCTGCGAATTCTCGCCAGAACAATGGGGAACCTTTAACGTTGAGCAATGTGATCTGACTCATGTCGAACTAGACGGGCTGGATGTTCGCCGCGTTTCTCTGTTTGGTGTTAAAATTTGTGATTGGCAACAAGAGCAATTGCTTGCGCCTTTTGGATTGATCATTCTCTAAGGAAAGGCCATGAACCTGTTTAAAGACTTACCGAATAACCTCGACGAGGAAGTGTTCGAAGACCTGCTGACCCACAAAAACCTGCGTATAGAACGCATTGTCTCAACAGGGCAAACCTCGCCCGAAAGTGGCTGGTACGATCAAGAAGAACATGAATGGGTCTTGGTTCTTAAAGGAGCTGGAGAGCTGACTTTTGAATCAGGTGTAGTGCAACGACTTGAGGCAGGCGATCACGTTACGATTCCAGCTCATACCAAACACAAAGTGAGCTGGACTGACCCAACGCAAGAAACCATCTGGTTGGCGGTGTTTTATCAATAAACACAAAACGATCTTAAACCCAAAAATAGGCGCTGAGTTTGCTCGATACTACTAAGCCGTCACTGGCACTGTTTGATTTTGATGGCACCATCACCCGAGAGGATATGTTTAGCCTTTTCCTCCACTATTCTGCTTATGGCCTGCGCAAACGAGTAGGAAAGGTCGCTATCATGCCATTTTATGCGCTGTACAAACTCGGAGTGTTACCCGCTCGTGTTATGCGCCCTCTCAGCAGTTTTATTGCATTTTCAGGGAAAGAAACGCAGAAAATTGAAGCGATTGGCACTCAGTTTGCCCATGAAGTGATCCCGCTGTACTTACGGCCAGAAGCGATGGAAAGGTTGGCGTGGCATCAACACAGAGGCGATACCATTGTGGTGGTGTCGGCATCACTCAATGCATATCTCAAGCCTTGGTGTGAAGTGAACGGTTACCACTTGCTGTGCAGTGAACTGATCTCAGAACAGCCAAAACTGAGTGGCTTTTACCAGCAAGGTGATTGCAGTTTAGAAAGAAAAGTCTCGCGCGTTAGGGCCACGTTTTCGCTCGACGAGTTTGCGTCTATTTATGCCTACGGTGATACGCACGAAGACATTCCGATGCTAAAACTGGCAGACTACGCGATGCTCAACTGGAGCGAGTGGAGAGCAAGCGAATAACGATATGTGCTCTGATTTTCAAGACAACCACTCAACCAAAGTGATCGTTTTAGACTGAAAAAACAAACCCTTCTCACATGAGAAGGGTTTACTGTTCAGGGCCCAAATAACTGGCTTAACGCCATACACCCCATTGACCCGTTGTGCCTGGTTCCTCACCAGACGTCCACCACTGGGCAGTCCATTCTTTGCCGTTGTGTGTCACCACATCACCTTGGTTGTAAACGGCCGTCTTGTCCCACAAGTTGGTTGGTTCAACTGGTGGCGGTACATCCGCTTTGATCAGTGACAACGCATAACTGAAGTCTGCACTTGGCGCTAATACTTGGTTTGCATTCACGTTCTTACTATCGAACATGTAGTGGTTCATCTCTTGATGCCAAATGCCAACATACCAATCGCCCGTTTGCTGCGCGTTAAATTGATCTGCTATTTCTGCAGCCCAAGTCGCCGTATTGTTTGCGCTGATTGGTAGTGAAATATCGACAATTTCATTCCCCGTCGCATTAAACGTACGGAAACGCACCGTATCGCCAGACTCTACTGGCCCAAAACCTTGCTGAACAAAGTAGCCTAGAGATGTCAGATTGTTGCCTGGTTCGGTTGGATCAACAGGGTCAGTCGGTGGCGTCGTACCCGTTCCGTTTAACGTAATGTCACTACAGTTGTAGAAGCCTTCCCCAGCGACATCAATGCGCTGCCAACGAGTATAAAGCACCGCATCGCCGGAACGATCAGCAGGGAAAGTCACCTGAATACGGTAGCGTTTTTCCGCATCAACATACACATCACCTGCGGTGTCGATCAGCTCTAAATCACTCCAAGTAAGAGGTTTTGAATCATCATAAGTTGGCTTGGTGAGATAGAATTCCCAGTACGATGGGTTGTGCGGCGCTTTGCCGTAAAACACCAATTCAATCTGGTTATTTGCATCTGGCGTAACATTGGTGCGCTGCCAGTTTGGAGAAGGAATGTTCAAGCCTTTCTTAGCTGCATCGCCAGCAGAACATAGCTCACCGTCGCGAACCACGGCTTTCACATGCTCCATATCTCGGTAATTTGGTACGTTTGCTGCAATTTCGCTACGCTGCACAAACGGATACGCGCCAGATTCTTCAAAAGCCGCTTTACACGCTTGGTTAGGGATCTCGTTGGTCCAAAAACCACCGTCTAAATAACACGTATTCTGACGAGCACTTGGAAATTCTACCCAGCCGTGGGCGTTGACGTTAAATGAGCTCAATGCGGCAACAGCGCTTAAGCTCAAAAGAGGAAGTGTTACATGTGATTTCATCGTTCATCCTTAATTTTGCTGACTCGCCGCTCTGAAACACAAGCGGTTTAAGCAAAACTAGCAGGATGGGATTATTTAGAAGGTGAGAATAAATATGGAAATTGTAAGAGTGCCATCTGCTTTCCAGCATTTGTTGTGAACCATTCTCATACTCGACTGACTCTTTCGAGTCACTTCAAATTCGTGTGCCACAAAAACTGTCACTCTCGTTTGGCTAGCGCTCGTCTTTTGGTGTGTCCATCACCACCATGGTTGTGATCGACTTGACGTGTTCGCACTCACCCAACACATCAGCGTGAAACGCTTTATAAGCGGCGAGATCTTGCGTTTCCACACGCAGCAAATACTCGTTCGCACCAGTGATGTTGTGACATTCCACCACCTCGTTTACAAAACGCACATGCTCTTCGAAACCCAACTGCGCCTGCTTAGAGTGCGAGGCCAAACCAATCGACACATAAGCGACAAAACCCACGCCAAGTTGCTGATTATCCAGTACCGCTCGGTAGCCTTTGATCACGCCTTTACGCTCTAAATCTTGCACTCGGCGTAAGGTTGCAGACGGAGATAAACCAACGCGTTCCGACAGCTCCACATTGGAGATTCTTCCGTCTCGTTTGAGCACTTGCAATATTCTTTCGTCAAATCTATCCATGATGATGTTTCATTGCTTATTTAGTTTCTAATCATCAAATAAAAGCACAATATTGACCTCAGTTCTACTTATAGTTGTTCTTTACTTATCGAGAACTGATTCAAGGAACAATCTATGGAATATCATCAACTGGGCGCTTTGGCGTTGTTCGCTTTTGTCTCCACTTTTACGCCGGGTCCCAATAACATTATGTTGATGACCTCAGGGGCAAATGTCGGCTTTAAACGCACTATCCCACACATGTTGGGCATTACCTTCGGCTTTGGTGCCATGCTAATTTTGGTGGGTATTGGCTTGATGAGCCTGTTCCATGCCTACCCGCTAACCCACTCGATTTTAAAAGTATTGAGCTTGAGTTATTTGCTGTACTTGACGTACAAAATCGCCACCAGCGACAAAACCGAAGCAAAACACGATTTTCGCCCGATGTCTTTTTTAGGGGCTGTTGCATTCCAATGGGTGAACCCAAAAGGTTGGTCGATGGCGTTGACGGCCATTACGGTATACAGCAGTGGCGGTGCATGGCTCGAACTGACTTTTATCGCCGGTATCTTCTGTTTAGCCAACTTGCCATCGGTAACATTTTGGACGGCGGCAGGTATGCAATTGCAGCGTTGGTTGACCACCGATAAACGCGTTAAGGGGTTCAACTACAGCATGGCTGCGCTGTTGCTTTTGTCTACGATTCCAATGATATAAGTCTATTTTGGGTTAAAAAACGACTCACTTTACGTAATTGGGAAAGGACAGATACTGCATTTTGCTTGAGGCTTTGGCGTTAATTCACAGTGTAAATTTGTTTAAAGACGCTACCCTCTTGTTAGGGAACTTGATAATCTTTAAATGAGAAAGAGAATAATTATCGAGTAAAGTAACAATGAAAAAGAAGCCTCAACCTAAAACGCTTGTTGTCACAGACACAGAAACCATCACTCCAAACATGCAGCGCATTACCTTGCAAGGTGAGGCGCTGAGCCACTTTCCTCGTGACTGCGAAGGCAGTTACATCAAATTACTGTTTAACGATATGGGCGGCGCGGATCTGAGCATCCTGCCAGAAGACGACCGACCAATCATGCGCACCTACACTATCCGACGCTTTCATCCAGAAACCAGTTCAATCGAAGTGGATTTCGTCCGACACGTAACGCAAGATCTGCAATGCGGATTTGCAGCGCGTTGGGCAATGGCCGCGCAAAAAGGCGACACGATCAGCATTGTTGGGCCAGGTAGCATCTCCAACTTAAATACTGAGGCGGATTGGTTCTTCATGGCTGCCGATATGACCGCACTTCCAGCGCTTTCTGCGAAAATTCGTACGTTGCCACAAGAGGCCAAAGGCTACGCTGTGATCAGCGTGATGTCTCCAGCCGACATTCAACCCCTACAAGCGCCAGCCGGTATGGAGTTGATTTGGCTAACTGAACAGCAAACCTTGGCTGATAGCGTTCGCGAACTCGAGTGGTTAGACGGTAACGCTTCGGTATGGTGTGCGTGTGAGTTCGATTCAATGCGCGCGCTGCGCCAATATTTCCGCAATGAGAAAGAAGTCGATCGCGAGAATATCTACATCAGCAGCTATTGGAAGCAAGGCGTGTCTGAAGATGGGCACAAAGTGATTAAACGTGAAGACGCGGAATCCAACCAATAGTGATTCATGTCTTTTCGATTCCAGCTCTCATCCTAATAAAAACGCCCGGCATCACTGGGCGTTTTAGCAACTTCAGTTGTATTAAAGTTCATGAAAACTCTAATCCGCTAGTTCCTGCGCTAAAAAGTCGATTAACAACCTCACTTTGGGCGATAAATTTCGGCTTTGTGGATACAGTGCCCAAATGCCTTCACGGTCGTCTCGGTAATCGGTCAGCACCTCGACTAGCTCACCGTTATCTAGAGCTTCTTGAACGTAATAGTCCGGCAACTGCACTAAACCCAAACCACGTTTGGCGGCGCCCATTAGCGCAAAACCACTATTGCATTTAATTCTCCCCGATACGCGCAAAGACTTATCGCGTTTATTTTCCTTAAAATGCCAATAATCGACCGAACCAACTAGGCACTGATGTCGAGCCAGTTCGGATAATGTGTGAGGCTCGCCAAATCGCTCCAAATACATAGGGCTAGCACACACGTAATTTTGACGCGACGAAAGACGCTTTGCGATCATGCTGGAATCTTGCAGGCGGCCAAGACGAATCGCCACGTCTACCCCTTGCTCTATCAAATCCAGTTTTTGATTGGTCAGAACTAAATCGAGGTCCACACGCGGGTACTTCTCCAAAAACTGATGCAAGAGCGGTGCGAGGTTCATTTCCCCATAGGTCACAGGCGCTGTCACACGCAGCAAACCTCGCGGTTCGGTTTGCATTTGCGTTACAGCAAGCTCAGCTAGTTCTAGCCCTTCGACCAAGTGTTTGCACTGCTGATAATAAAGCTGTCCAGCTTCAGACAGAGAAACTTTTCGCGTCGTGCGATGCAGTAACTTAACCGCAAGACGCTCTTCAAGTGCCGATACGCGGCGACTGATTTGTGCCACTGACGTTTTCAGTTTAGCCGCGGCAGCTGTAAAGCTGTTAGTTTCCGCTACGGCAACAAACTCGCTGACTCCTTCCCAATTCGCCATGCTGTATTCCTGTCGACCTCTTCTAGACAAATAGTGATTACATTGTTCTCGTCGAGCTACGCTTTGAAAACGGGAAAACTTTACGCGTCAGGTAACGGACGAAGATCGTCGTATTGCGCATCAAGCTCAATACCAAAATATTCTTTCAACGCATCCAGGTAGGCTTGACCTGGCTCTAGCTCTATTTCTGTTAGCGCTTCATGATTTGTGCATCTGAGTGTGTAGTTAAGCAGCGTCACCAACCCACTTTCTGTCGCTCTAGCAGCGACCCTTGCGCTAGTAAAACGCGAATTAGGCGAAGTCGAGGTAAAGAAGTTGCTACATGCAATGTCACCAGCAAACACAAACTCTAGGTCAAAGCTGTATAGATTGTTCCACGTGTCCGTTCCATCGGTTGAAAGCACTTGGAGGAAATAACCAAACTGAGCATCTTTGACAAAACGGAAGGTTTGTAAATCCGTCTGAATCACTTGGTCAAGGATAAATGGCAATGGCGCTCGAGGGGTATTGGAGCCAAAACCCACATCGACAATCCATGTTTGTTCCTCTAACGTCACTAACGTGATTTGATGACTACGACCTGTTGGTGTACCAGACACATGTACACGCCCTAGCAAACTTCGCGCTTCAAACCCAAGAGTGTTGAGCACATCAAGCATTAAACCATTTAATTCAAAGCAGTAACCACCGCGAGAGTGGTACACGGTTTTTTGAATAATATCTTCAATCTCAACAGAGACGCCTCGCTGCAATGCGATGTCAAAATTCTCAAACGGCAGGCAACGATGCTGCGCCACGTGAATTCTGTGCAATGACTCCAAATCGGCGGGCAATTCACTAGGCAAGCCTAGCTTGGTTAAATAGGCACTCAGATCCGTCTTATTCATAATCACTCTTACTTAGCTGATGGTTTGACAGTTTTCTACTTTAGCCCCTCTATCTAACTTCAGGTCAATCACCTTTTCCATTTCCCTTCCGCTTTAAGGAGGCATCGCACTCTTTTTACACGCTCACCTTATCATTATTACGCATATGTAAAAATCATTTTCAAAATGGACGGATTATCATTTTTACTGAAACACCTAAAATGAGCACCAACAAAACGACGAAGCGCGGTAAGCAAACCTTAACTACGCTTATTACGTCACTCCATATACTGAAAATATAAAGGAAACATCCAATGTCGCTTGAAATCAAACCTGGTCAAACTCACATAAAATCAAAAGCAATGGTCGCTTGGGCTGCAGGTGAGCCGCTTAAAATGGAAGAAGTGGATGTACAACTTCCAAAAGCCGGCGAAGTGCTAGTACGCATCGTAGCAACTGGTGTTTGTCACACTGACGCATTCACACTATCAGGTGACGATCCTGAAGGTATCTTCCCTTCAATCCTTGGTCACGAAGGTGGCGGTATCGTTGAAATGGTTGGCGAAGGCGTAACAAGCGTTGAAGTTGGCGACCACGTTATCCCACTTTACACTGCTGAATGTGGTGAGTGTAAGTTCTGTAAATCTGGCAAAACGAACCTATGTCAGGCCGTTCGTGAAACGCAAGGTAAAGGCCTAATGCCAGATGGCACAAGCCGATTCTCTATCAACGGCGAAACTATCTTCCACTACATGGGTTGTTCTACTTTCTCTGAGTACACGGTTCTTCCAGAAATCTCACTAGCGAAAGTAAACAAAGAAGCACCACTTGAAGAAGTTTGTCTTCTAGGTTGTGGCGTAACCACTGGTATGGGTGCGGTATTAAACACAGCTAAAGTTGAAAAAGGCGACACAGTGGCAATCTTTGGTCTCGGCGGTATCGGTCTTTCTGCAATCATCGGTGCTCGCATGGCTGGTGCCAGCCGCATCATCGGTGTAGACATCAACGAAAGCAAATTCGACCTAGCGAAACAACTTGGTGCAACTGATTGCATCAACCCACAAAAATTCGACAAGCCAATTCAAGAAGTGATTGTTGAAATGACAGACGGTGGTGTTGACTACTCATTCGAATGTATCGGTAACGTAAACGTGATGCGCCAAGCACTTGAGTGCTGTCACAAAGGTTGGGGTGAGTCAGTCATCATTGGTGTTGCTGGTGCAGGTCAAGAGATCTCAACTCGTCCATTCCAACTGGTAACTGGTCGTGTATGGCGTGGCAGCGCTTTCGGTGGCGTTAAAGGTCGCTCTGAGCTTCCAGAAATCGTAAACCGTTACATGGCTGGTGAATTCGGCTTACAGGAGTTCATTACCCACACAATGGGATTAGCAGACGTCAACAAAGCGTTTGATCTGATGCATGAAGGTAAGAGCATCCGAACAGTTATCCATATGGATCAATAATGCTGCCTCAGGCTCTCCTTTTGGGGAGCCTGAATTCCTTCTGCTAATTAGAGAGTTTATTCATGACCATTGAAAATGTAAGCCAAGCCAAAGTGTTTGGCGGTTGGCACAAGCAATATACACACGAATCCAATGCCCTAAACTGCACCATGCGCTTCGCGATATTCTTGCCACCTAACGCAACGAAATCAAATCCCGTACCCGCGCTATACTGGCTCTCTGGTTTAACGTGTACCGATGAGAACTTTATGCAGAAAGCGGGCGCATTTCGTATGGCGGCCGAGCTTGGCATTGCGATCATTGCACCAGACACAAGTCCGAGAGGCGAAGGTATCGCTGACGACGAAAGCTATGACCTAGGAAAAGGAGCTGGCTTTTACCTTAATGCGACGCAAGCACCTTGGTCACTGCATTACTGTATGTACGACTATGTGACTGAGGAGTTGCCTGCGATCATCGAAAGTAACTTCCCAGTCTCTGACGTGAAGTCAATTTCCGGTCACAGTATGGGCGGCCACGGAGCGCTCACCATTGGTCTGAAAAATTCAGAACAGTACCGTTCTATTTCAGCGTTCAGTCCAATCAGTAACCCAATGCAATGCCCTTGGGGACAAAAAGCCTTTACTGCTTACTTAGGCAAGGAGCTTGAAAGCTGGAAGCAATACGATGCAAGTGAACTTCTAAAACAACAACAATCACCATTACCAATTTTGGTTGATCAAGGTGATGCTGATGGCTTCTTAAATGAGCAGCTTAGACCGGAAGCGCTGATTGCTGCGGCAAGAATACACGATTCAAACCTAACCTTGAGAATGCAACCAGGCTATGACCATAGCTATTACTTCATCTCAAGCTTTATTGAAGAGCACCTCAACTTCCATGCAAAATATTTGTTTGCATAGTTAATTTAAGTAAGCTCATGAAATAAAAAATAAAGTCACCAAAACTAGGTGACTTTATTTTCTTTACGTACTAACAAATACATATCTGAATATCGATGATTTAAATATGTAAAATAATGTAACTTAAGAACAAATTCGACATCCATTTCTCGCCTTATTAAATTCTCATTTCCGACACAGTATCTTTATTAAAAATGACACAAAGTTGCACTAAAAACCAATTAAATACCGCGAAATCATTACGAAACTCTACCATCATCCCAATACTCTGAGCTTTTAATTAAGAAGCAACTTAATAACCTTGACGTGACGTAAACCGACAGTTATTTTTGAAACATAACGTATTATAAAATCTCATCCGGTTGGCTCTATAATTATAAATAAATTACCGCTAGCACCTTTGTCCTAGCTAAGAAAAAAGAATAAAACTCAAAAGGGCATATGATGAAAAAGATAGTCGCGCTAGGTCTGTTTTTTGTTGCGCCATTCTTGTCTGCAAATACGATCGTATTTAGTAGTAGCCAGCAGCCTAGTGTCATACTGGAACTGGAAGAGATCCAAGCTTTACCTACCACTAGCTACACGATGACATTGCCTTGGCTTCCTGCCTCGTCAGAGTTTTTAGGCGTTAAACTCAGCACGCTGCTTACACACGTCTACGGAAAGGTACCAGAGCAGGTTGATATCAGCAGCTTAAACGACTATCACTCGACATTGTCCCGACAAGATATTCTTCGATATCAACCAATACTGGCTTATCAACAAGATCAGAATTACATAAAAGTCAGGAATAAAGGCCCTTTCTGGGTGATATATCCACTCAATCTCTATCCAGAGCTAAACTACAATAAATATCATGCGCAAATGGTATGGCAAGTAAATGAAATAAAAGAAAAATAATAAGAATGAAGTTATCAGAACCCTATTCTAAGAAACAAAGAATATTGCAATATTCTACCACCAGCAAAATGCTGCTGGTGGTGTTTGCCGTTTCTTTGCTTCTCGCGAATGTCGTGCTTTTACAGCAAACACGTTCACTCTCACAAAATTTTAATAACGAACAAAAACAAGCGACTTGGTTTTTATTCCAACTCTCCAAAGAACTATCAGAACTTGTCGGCGAGGCCAGACGGTTAGATGAAAACGTGTTGAATATTGATGGTGCAGAGCTTCAATACGAGTTAGCGTGGAGCCGCTTTGACTTATTGACCAGTAGCACGAAAGCCAATAAGTTCTTTTCTCGGAACAACATGCACCTTTACTTCATTAACCTTTTTGAAGAGTTCAAAGAGCTAGAAAAACAACTAGTAGAAGCTAGAACAGGTGATAGCCAAGCTGCTGCTGCATTTTATCGTTCAACTCAAACACTATATTTAGGCTTAATAGATTTCGTTAATCAAAACTTCCGTCTAAGCAGTAAAGCTTATGAAGCACAAAAAGGTCAAACCCAGCGCTTAATGCAAGCACAATATATGTTGTTTGCGACGTTCGTTTTGTCGATTATCTCTCTAACTTATTTCTTTTATCGTGAATCCCATTTTCATAGAAAATTGGCGCTAAGCGACCCTTTGACGAACCTAGGGAACCGCAATGCACTATTCATAACCCTAAACAAATTTACTCAAGAAAAAAGGCCCTTTTCTCTCTGGATTCTAGATTTAAATGGTTTTAAAGAAGTCAACGACACACACGGACACCAAGTTGGCGACACTGTACTGCGGGAAATCGCTAGGCGGCTTAATTCTATGGCACTCAATGATTTTACTGTTTATCGCATGGGAGGAGATGAGTTCGCGGTTATCCTTGAAGGTGAACATCTCAATGAAGAGAACGTACGTGAGCAGATAAATACCGTCTTTGATGCACAAATATTAAACTCCGATAAAGTCTCAACACTTTCAACAAGCATGGGCTTAGCGCAATACCCTAAAGACAGTGACAATGTTGACTTTCTTATCAGCATAGCGGATAAGCGCATGTACAAAATGAAATTTCAACGTTAAACGGTATATATGATGAGAAAGTTCATGCAAGTACTGCTTCTACTGGCAGTCATTGCGGCAGGTGTGTTGGCTTGGGCATTTATTCCATCGCACGAAACCATCGGGCAAAAAACGCTTGAGCAGGCACTCAACGACGACTACAGCCTAGTTGGGCATCGAATCTACTCAACCGATCCGGATGCTGGCAACCGATTCGGCTACTTCGTATTGGCAACGGGCCAGAGCATTGAAGAGCAAGAGCCGTTTTTGGTCACTTCGGATCAGTTTATTCGCATGGAGCAAACGGGTGATAATACCTTGTCTGTGACCATCAATGGCCGTATTTACCATTATCATAACGACTTGTGGGTGCCAAAATCAGACGGGAAATTGCAACACTTTTTAGTCAGCGCAACCGCCAAGTACGTACGCTAAAACGGGAACATTACTACCCCCTCCCACCACACACACAAAAAAAACAAAGCCCCGCATACACTGCGGGGCTTTTTACGTGAAGAAGAAAATAACATCGAATAAATGAGCGTTACTTCGCTAACACTTTCTCTTTAATCACTTTGAGTACCCCAGCCTCTTGGTTGCTTGGCGCAGAATAACGAGCAATTTTCTTAATCTCTTCGTGCGCGTTGGCAACCGCGTACGAATGCTCACTGACTTGCAGCATTTCGAGGTCATTGAGGTAATCACCAAACGTCATGGTTTCTGCCGGAGTAAAATTCATCGTCTCTTGAAGATGCTGAATGGCCGCACCTTTAGAGGCCTCGGCATTCATCACATCCAGCCAGATTTTTGCACTCACCACGACTTTATGCGTTGCGCTAAACTTCGCGTTCATGGTCGGAAACAGGAGCTCTTCCGAACCGTCAAAGTGACAAATTGCTACCTTAATAAACTCGTCTTCGACCTCAAGCAAATCCGTCACATATTCACAGCGGTGGTAGTACTTTTGAAATTCTTCCAGCGATTGCTGATCATGCGTTTCGATGTACGCCGAGCGCTTGCCACACAATACGATGTTCGCCCCGTCAATCTCACGAGCCGCTTTCACAATCTCCAACACTTCCGCTTTAGGAATGGTACAACTGTAGAGCTCTTTGTCTTGGTACATCACTAAGGTGCCGTTTTCAGCCACATACAACAGTCTGTCTTTGATTGGCGCGAACGTGTCTCGCAGACTGTAATACTGACGACCAGACGCAGCGGAGAACAAAATACCTTGCTCTTCCAGTTGCAAAAACAGATCGAAAAACTCCGGATCCAAACGACCGTATTGGTCAAGCAATGTGCCATCCATATCGGAAGCAATAAATTTGATGCGAACTTGTGACATTAACTAAAACTCTAAATGACGCTGCGAAAATATATCCATGTAAGGTACAGGATCTTGTATGAATCTCAAGTCGGGATGACGACGCTTTTCGCTATTACCAAGGATGCTGTTTAAAGTAATCTTCACTGTGATCGATGAAAGCTCTCACCGCAGGAGACAAGTGTTTACGTGATGAATACAGCGCGTAAATGTTGAGATCATTTGGCTTCCAATCCGGCAACACCGACTCAAGCAGGCCTGATTTGAGATAGATATTGCTCAAGTAAGTTGGCAACATCGAAATACCCATGCCTTGTAAAGCGCCATGCAATAACGCCGTGGCCTCATTGCTGGTTAGGCGACACTCAATTCCCACCGATTCGAACTGGTCGCCCTGAGACAAATGCCACACGTGACGCTCAAAGTTTTTGTATCCCAAACAGTCGTGTGAAGATAAATCTCGCGGATGCGCGATCGCGTGGCGAGTTTGTAAATATTGCGGTGATGCTACCAACACCGATTCGCACACCGCAATCGGCTTACCAATCAAAGAAGGATCGGGATCTGACGCAATTCGGATCGCCAGATCGATACGTTGTTCGGTTAGATCACTCACTGAATCTTGCAGATCTATGTCGATATGCACTTTGGGGTGCTTTTGCATAAAACTGTTTACTACGGGGATCAACTGTGAGAATCCAAATGAAGTACTAGACGCAAGACGGATTTTTCCGGACAGCTCACCATCAGCGGCAATGTTCGACGTTAATGTATCGGCCTGTTTTAACCAGCGCTCAATCTGAGGCAAGCTGCGCTCCCCTGCGGTGGTGAGGGACACCTTGCGCGTGGTGCGGTGTAACAAACGAGTTTGCAGCCAGTTCTCCATCGCCTCTACATAACGAGTCACCATTGGCCGAGACATGTCTAACCGCTCTGCGGTCGCGGTAAAACTGCCAGAATACACCACATCCACAAACACTTTTGCTGCCGTTACTCTGTCCATACATTTGATCGAAATAAGAAATAGTGATGCACATTATTGTGTATTTTTCCGAGCGTATCAATTTCCTAATATAGCTCCCGTTCCCAAGCCATGGTCGCTTGGCCCCAAATTCTTTAGGAGCTTATTATGAAAAAATTAACTTTGATTGCTGCATCCATTTTAATGGCAAGCCCTGTCCTAGCCTCTCCCCTTACTCTTGAGGTTTACAACGCCGACGGTAACAGCTTCCACGTAAACTCAACCTTGGTATACGGTGAGACTGACGCCATGGTTATCGACACTGGCTTCACCAAAGCTGACGCGATGCGCATTGCCGCTAAAGTGCTGGACTCAGGCAAAACGCTTAAAACCATTTTTATCAGCCAAGCGGACCCAGACTACTACTTTGGCGCAGAGGCCTTACACCAACAGTTCCCTGATGCGCAGATCATCGCAACGCCTGCGGTTCAAAAAATTATTAAAGAGAAATTGGCTGGAAAGCTGGCGTACTGGGGACCAAAGCTTGGCGCAAACGCACCGGTAAAACCAGTGATCCCTGTCGCGTACGACAAAACATCATTGGAGCTAGAAGGTCATAAGATTGAAATTCGTGGTAACCATGGCACATCAGCACACCGCCCTTACCTATGGATTCCAGATAACAAAGCTATTCTAGGTAACGTAGCCGTGTACTCAAACGTACATTTGTGGATGGCAGATGCCGCTGACCAGACCGCCATCAATGCTTGGGAGCAGCAACTTAGCGAGATGCTTGCGCTTAAACCTCAAGTGGTCATTCCTGGTCACATGAAAGCAGGCACAAAGCTGAACGCAGACACCATTCGCTACTCGCAACAATACTTGCAGGATTTTCAGCAAGCGAAAAAACACAGCAATAACAGCGTTCAACTCATTGACACCATGTCTGCGAAATACCCAGAAGCTCAATTGCCAATCGCGCTAGAAATCGGTGCGAAAGTGCATACTGGTGAAATGTCATGGTAACCGTGCATTACTTCTTCGATCCCATGTGTGGTTGGTGCTACGGGGCATCACCACTCATCGAAGCCTTGATGGACACCTCTCAATTTAAGGTAGAGCTTCATCCCGGCGGTATGATTGAGAAACGCGCGATTGAACCTGAATTTCGTCAGCACATCATCAACAGTGACGCTCGTATTGCAACCGAAACCGGAGCGACGTTTGGTGAAGCATATCTGCAACGCGTGAAAAGCGAAGATGCGTTTGTTCTTGATTCTTATCTACCAACACAAGCGATCTTGAGTGCGGAAAAAATGGTGCTGAATCCATGGCACATGCTAAAGGCCATCCAATCTGCGCATTATCAGCTCGGGTTAAAAGTGAATGAAGCATCGACGCTCAAAGCCATTGCAGAATCGCTAGGTTTAGCAAGTGATGCGTGGGAGCAAAACATGGCGTTAAGCGAAGCCGAACTAGATGAGAGAATTCGCTCTAGCCGACAATTGATGCGACAGTTACACGTTGGTGGTTATCCAACCCTGATTGCAGAAGTAAATGGCGAGTACTTGACCTTGCCGCACTCGGCCTACTACGACAAACCGGCACAGTGGAAGCTTGCATTACAAAAACTGCGATAAGCTCTTCCCCACTCGCTCTTGTTCTTAATCCAAGAGCGAGTGCCAACACCGACATGGCAATCCTGACTCAAACAGGTACAATCCTCGCTCGATTTTTTACTCTCGCGGATACCCACCATGCACTCGCCTGAACATTGTTTTACTCGTTTTACTGCTGATATTTCTGGCTATGAATTGCCAACGCAGTTTACGTTTCCGTTCTACTACACGCCGCATCCTCTTTGCGTTATGGCCGCAAAGCAATTGCAACAGCACTTATTAGCGCAAACCGACTTCGAACACGATTTTGGTTTGGTTAATGAAGAAACGGGGCGAGGCAAAATGTTTGGCGTATTACTAGTAGAAAGCCCTCAAGGCGATCTCGGCTTTTTAAGTGCGTTTTCTGGCAAAATTGCTGACCAAAACTTGATTCCAGGATTTGTCCCTCCTGTGTACGACATGCTGACCGATGAAGGCTTCTTCCGCGCAGAAACGGATGCCATCAACGCCGCCAATGCGGAGTACAAAACCTGTGCCGCGAATCCGGAATTAGCGGATCTTAAAGCGCAAATCCAAGCCGACCGAGCCGCTTATCAGCAAGAGGAGCAAACACAGCGCCAAGTGATGATTGATGGCCGAGCAGCACGCAAGCGACAGCGCCAACAGGGCGAGCAAACGCTCAATGCCGATGACCTCAAAATCTTGTTGGATGAGTTGGGTAAACAAAGTGTCGCCGAGAAAAACGTTCTCAAATACTTAAAGCAAGCGTGGGATGAAAAGCTTGCAATCAAAGAAGCGCGATTGGCCGAGTTAGAGCAGCAACTTGCTCATCTGAAAGAGCAGCGCAAGACACTCTCCAACGCTTTGCAGCACAAACTGCATAAACAATACCGCTTTCTAAACAACCATGGCGAAGCACGCGACTTGGTGGACATTTTTGCGGACACCACAAACCCAGTCCCACCAGCAGGTGCGGGGGAATGTGCTGCGCCAAAACTGCTTCAATACGCGTTTAAACACGAATTCAAACCGCTGGCGCTGGCAGAATTTTGGTGGGGTGTGTCGCCAAAGTCTGAAGTTCGCCAACACAAAAAATTCTACCCATCGTGCAACAGCAAATGTCAGCCGATTTTAGGCCATATGATGCAAGGGCTGGACGTCGAACCCAACCCATTAGCGGAGAATTGGGCAGAAGACAAAGAGCTGGAGATAATCTACCAAGACGACGCTATGGTCGTCGTCAACAAGCCCTCGGGCTTACTTTCAGTGCCTGGTAAAACTATCAAGGACTCTGCTTATACGCGCCTACAAGCGATGTACCCTGATGTGGAAGGGCCGTTTGTGATTCATCGCCTCGACATGGCGACCTCTGGCATTTTGGTGTTTGCCTTAACCAAGCGCGCGAACAAAAGTCTGCAAAAACAGTTTATGGCTCGCGGCGTAAAAAAACGTTATATGGCAATGCTCGAAGGCGTATTAAACGAGCCTGAAGGGGAAATCTCACTGCCAATGCGTGGTGACCCTGACGACCGCCCACGTCAACTGGTGTGTTTTGAACACGGGAAACATGCAGAAACCTACTGGCAACTGATTGAAGTCAAAGATGGGCGCAGCAAGGTATACATGTATCCGAAAACCGGGCGTACTCACCAACTACGTGTACACAGTGCTCATCACATGGGGTTAAACATGCCGATGGTTGGTGATGGTTTATACGGCGAAAAAGCCAACCGCTTACACCTGCATGCTGAGATGCTAGAGCTGGATCATCCATACAGCAAAGAGCGCATGGTGTTCAAAGCTGAGTGCGAATTCTAACGTCTTCCCGATTTTAAATAACAAAAAGGCACTGACTAACAGTGCCTTTTTTGGTTTCTAACAACAGAATAGGCGTGATGCGCAATACCGAAAACCGTTAGCTCACCTTAAACTTGGTCCACACCTGAGAGCGCCAACGTCTTGCCATGATGATACCACGTACCCATTCATCGAGTGCGATTGCCATCCAAGCCCCTAAAACGCCATAACCCAAGTGGATGCCAAAGATGTAAGAGAAAAGCACGCCTAGTCCCCACATACTCAAAATCCCCATTTGCACTGGGAACTTGATGTCACCCGCGCCTTTGAGCCCCGCGATAAAAATCAGGTTAAACACACGTCCGGCCTCGAGCAAAATTGAGCCCATGACTAACGAACCTGCCAATGCGAGTATCTCTGGTTGATCGGTAAATACGCGCAGAATCTCTTCTCTAAACAGGTAAATCAGTGTGGTTGCCGCCGTTGATGCCACAAATCCCACTAAGAAGTAGATTTGTACGCGTTTTAAAATGCTGCTCACCCAACCTTTACCGATGTAGTAACCAGTCTGAATTTGCGCTGCCTGACCAATTGCCAACGCGAAAGCAAACGAGAAACGGGCAATGTTTTGTGCATAAGTGAAAGCCGCCAACGATGCCGTCCCCATTTGCACCACAAAATACACAATGCAGATTTGCGCCACGTTGTAAGACAGCACTTCACCCGCGTTCATGCCGCCGATTTTTAAGATCTTTTTGTAAATCTCTGCGGGCACTTGTTTCATGGTCGACATCGGTAGTTCAATGCTGCTGCGAGCGAGAATAAACCATAACATTAACGTACCGATGACTTGGCTGACGACGGTTGCTATTGCTACACCTTGCACACCATACACAGGTAAACCGAATGGCTGGTAAAGCGCAATATAGTTACCAATGATGTTGAACACACCCGAGATCAAATTCACCACCATTGGGGAACGTGAATAACCATGACTACGCAGAATAGTTGTAAAAACAACGCCAATCGTAACGTTAAACGTCATCGCACCGCTTATCAGCAGATATTCATGAGCGTACTGCTCAACTTGCGCTTCCAAGCCGTAATACGGGAGTAGGTATATCGCACCAAGTACGGCAATCACACTCAATAGCACACCGACGAGCACAGACAGCGCAATACTCGCAACACCAACGCTCACTGACTCTTGCTCGCGTCCAGCGCCATTGTATTGGGCAATCAAAATCCCCGTACCGCTACTGACAAACGTCGAAACGATGATTAAAAAGAAGGTAATCTGCGTGATCACACCAACAGCGGATACGGCTTTGTCTGAGTAGCCACTCAGCATGAACACGTCACTGGTTCCTAAAGCCGTCCGTAGCAAAATTTCGACAAGAATTGGCCAAGCTAATGCCACGATGGACATTCGTTGGTTGATGTTTTGGCTTTTAGGCATGCTTGTAACCTTTCCTACAACTAAAAACTGCCTCACAATATTTGTGAAGCAGTTTAAAAATAGTGACTCGAACGAAGCTCGATATGAGGTTGTGATTTAGCGCGGATTCTAGTCGCATATTGGTCATAACGACAACAATATTTCGCCCTGTTTCGGAAAAATATTTCTAATGCATTTTCGAAACGACATATGCCTTGACGATACGTAGAGCAGAGATTGGTGAACAATACTCTCAATCAACGAGCACCGAACAGAATCAGGATAATCAATAGAAATGCGTCTAACTAGATACATTACTTTGAGTTATCAGTCCAACCATATAGAGCCATGAAGAACCGTCATGAAAACCTGCATGCGCCACCATTCCTCTTTGAACACTCGCACCAAATCACACTGATGGCTTTGCACTAAAAATGACTGATATCACATTTGGAAACTTTGTTGTTCTATTTATCGCGAAAATACCGCCTAGAATAAGCGTACACGTTAATTAAGCAAGGATACGTAATGTCGACATTGGCTGGGGCGCGCTTAGAAGAAATGGCGGACATCCGCTCAACAAGAAAAAAGAAAATTGTCTTTTTATGCTCCAGTATCGCCGCTGCCTGTTTAACTTATGGTTCCATTGCTCAATCACTTGAGAATAACTGGGGTTTAAGCTTTTTCCATGCTTTATGTGCCCTGGCATGCTTAGCAATCAGTTATGTAATAAAAGTCCAGCGGCACCATCAATACGCCGACTTATGGCTAAGTGCTGTCTTAATGTTCGAAGGGTTATTGTTACTTCTGTATAACGACGCTCCGTCAGGCAAAATGTTATGGCTATATCCTATTGTCGCCACTCTGGTATTAATTAATGAGTTTAAGGTCGGTCTGCTGTTCAGTGGCACCTACATTTTACTGATCTTTTTTGGGGTCGCTTTTTTAGATCGACTGCCAACAGCCACAGAAATCATAGAGCGGAGATTGATGCTGACCCTGATAGCGACCGCGTTTGTGTGTCACACGTTCTCGTATTACTACACGAAAGTCCTCAATTACATTCAAACACTGTATCGTGAGGGGATTGAGGAGTTAGCATATTTTGACCAGCTCACTGGGCTTGCCAATCGCTGGAGCTTTGAGACTTGGGCGCGCGCAAAGCTCGATGAAATCAAGCACTCATCTGATGACAGCATCACCGCATTGGTCTTTCTCGATATCGATAACTTCAAGCACATCAACGACACCTACGGGCACGATATTGGTGACCAAGTACTTCAAGCCTTCGCCACTCGATTAAAAAATAACATTCGCAACAAAGACAGAAAAACCGATAAACATGACTACTCCATCGCTCGATTTGCGGGCGACGAGTTTGTAATCATGCTTTACGATGTAAAAAGTAAAGATGACCTCGACAGCATCCTAAAACGGATCGTGAATCTGTTTCCGACAGGTTACCGAAGCTACGATATGATTAACGAGTTAACGATGAGTGTAGGTGCTGCTATCTATAAGCAAGATGCAAAGGATTTGTCTGAATTGACTCGATGTGCAGATAAAGCAATGTACGCAGCTAAACATACTGGTAAAAACCAGTACGCCTTTTATGAGCACTGCAATACGGAAGAACAGTCAACATCTGATGCACCAGCGGTACCAGAAGCTTGCTAATGACTAAGCGAACACATGCATCACCCAAAGCCCCACAACGAGGAATACGATTAACCACACTACTTGCAACGTTCTGTTCGGCTTGTCTTGCTGACGAGTGGGGTGATCTTTAAACGCACGGCCCTTCATTTTGCCCATTAAGCTCTTTCCTAGAGCACGTCGATAAAATTCACGTCTCTTATGAGCGGCATTGGCAACTTCGGTAAAGCGCTGTCTTTGCTCATTGGTGAGATCTTTGTCCTCGTAACGAGGAGGGAGATCAGAATGCTTGCGTTGTACTGCCATCACTTCCTCCCTGGTCGATGGGTACATTTTTATTAAGTATATACCCAAATAACCAAAAAGATGCGTTATAAGTGAAGCACATAGACGAAAAAACCACCCGAAGGTGGTTTTATGACGAGCAACAAATGAACGCTAGAAGTACTCACATAAATACGCAGTCGCTTCTTTCACTTGAAGCTCAAATGAAGAATTACCTTCCACTTCAAAAAACTCACCACTTTGATAAGTCGTCCAATCGCTCTCGCCAACACGCTTGACCACAAGCGCACCTTTTACAACCGTCATACGCTCTGGTGCTTGAGTACCAAACGTGTACTCACCAGGAAGCATCACACCAACGCTAACATCCTGATCTTTCGGGTTAAAGCCTAGTGATTTTACACTACCAGCAAAATAGCTATTTTCCTTAATATTCATTATTGGTTTCCTTATCAAAAGTCCGCTCTTTTTTACCTTGTTTCTTTCCGTTACTCAAGCTTTGAAAGCCATTAAACTCAACGTAATAACGCACATCCTTTGCTACTGAGCGAGAACCTCTTTTCGCGAGGATTAATCAGGCGACCTAAACCGAGCAAGAAAACCTGCGAAGTAATGAATGTGAGCAAACAACAAAAATATCAATAAGATGTGTATCTGAATGTAAAAGTGGACATTAGATCATAGTTTCGTCGTCTCAATGGCGGGATTGTTTGTTTTTAAAAAGGAAGGTTTCCACCATGTTAAAAAAGTGGAGAAAATTAGATCTATGACGGACTCGACTCGCCGAAGGCGAAAAGCACGACAAGAACCAAAACTTTCATTTTTGGCTCGCCACCAATCCAAAATCCTCAAGAGTACATTTGTCTGCTTCGGGATGGGTCTGTTGACGTTTTTTGGCTATCAAATCCACCTCTCCTATCAAGACCACATTGATCCGGAAAAGGTGTACGGCGAATGGATTGAGATTGGCGCGCCACCCTACCAAACAGAACGTCTCGTTTTCACTGAAGATGGGGTATACCGAAACCATCGACTTATTACGACGGAATTTGAATTCGATGGCAAGGTCATCACGTTGAATACCGGATTAGGAAAGACATCGTATCAGATCTCGGGCTCTCATCTTTCACCTCAAATACGCCGTATTGAGCCTCTTATTCCAGATCAGCGATTCATTCGTAAAGGATTTGAGCATACCGTTCAGGGCTCTGAAACCGGTGCAGCCTCTAAACGTCGCGCCGCGTTGAGTGAACACTTCAGCCGTGACTAATACGTCTTCACGGCTATTTTTCCTTTCAATTCTCTTTCTATATCAATGAAACAAAACCTTAATAAACAACAAAATAAGGCCTTCATCGCATTTAACTAACTCGTTACTGAGTAAACAATAATTTTAGTTTCTGCTGAGATTTTATAAATTATTGACTCAGTCTGACACTTTCTGTGTAACAGAGTGCGAGTTTTAGTTAAGTTCTCTCAAGTGCCTCGAAAACCGTCTTAATTTTTTTTGACGAAAAAAAACTCTCTGAAATGCTGAGTGTGATGCTTTTGCACGTGGAGTAAATCCAATCATCTTATCTGGTGCAAGAGCAGCCTATGTTCTAGGTAGAACATGAATCCAAGGATTGAGAGAGAAGTTATGATTCGATTTAACCTATGTGCAGCTGGAGTTGCTTTAGCGCTATCAGGCGCTGCAGTTGCGGCTCCAACCGCACCAAGTATCGATATGTACGGTTCCAACAACCTTCAGTTTTCTAAAATTGAACTCGCGATGGAAACCACGTCAGGCTACTACGACATGGTGAAATACCATGAGCAAGCGAAGATTACTGTTAAGTTTAACCAGTGGAGTGGCACACCTGGTGACACTTACAACGTCTATTTTGATGGTGTAAAAGTAGCAAGTGGCCCTATCACTGGTAGCCAAACGACAGCTTTGTTTGAATACGGCCAAGGTGGCTTATACCAAATGGAAATCGAAGCATGTGATGCGACAGGTTGTGCGAAAAGCGCACCAGCTGAAATCACGATTGCAGATACCGATGGTTCTCACCTGAAGCCACTAACGATGAATGTTGATCCAAACAACAAAACCTACAATACCGATCCAAGCGTCGTGATGGGTACGTATTTTGTTGAATGGGGCATCTATGGCCGTGACTACACAGTCGATAATATGCCAGTCGACAACTTGACTCACATCCTTTACGGTTTTATCCCAATTTGTGGCCCAAATGAGTCTGTGAAGTCTGTTGGCGGCAACAGTTTCAACGCGCTACAAACTGCTTGTACAGGTGTGCCTGATTATGAAGTCGTTATCCATGACCCTTGGGCTGCTTATCAGAAGAGCTTCCCACAAGCTGGTCATGAATACAGCACGCCTATCAAGGGTAACTACGCAATGCTAATGGCATTGAAACAACGTAACCCTGATCTAAAAATCATCCCATCGATCGGTGGTTGGACACTGTCTGACCCATTCTTCGATTTCGTGGACAAGAAAAACCGAGACACATTCGTCGCATCAGTTAAGAAGTTCCTGAAAACTTGGAAATTCTACGATGGTGTTGATATCGACTGGGAATTCCCTGGCGGCGGCGGTGCAGCAGCCGATAAGGGCGACCCTGTAAACGATGGCCCAGCATACATCGCACTGATGCGTGAACTGCGCGTAATGCTTGATGAATTAGAAGCTGAGACAGGCCGTACTTACGAGCTAACGTCCGCTATCGGTGTCGGTTACGACAAGATTGAAGACGTAGACTACGCAGATGCGGTGCAGTACATGGATTACATCTTCGCAATGACTTACGACTTCTACGGCGGTTGGAACAACGTTCCTGGTCACCAGACTGCGCTTTACTGTGGTTCATTCATGCGTCCTGGTCAGTGTGACGGTAGTGGCGTTGATGAGAACGGCGAACCATACAAAGGTCCTGCTTACACAACAGATAACGGCATCCAACTTCTTCTTGCTCAAGGCGTTCCTGCGAACAAGCTAGTACTTGGTACAGCAATGTACGGTCGTGGCTGGGAAGGCGTAACTCCAGATACGCTAACCGATCCAAACGACCCAATGACAGGTACTGCTACAGGTAAACTGAAGGGCAGCACAGCACAAGGTGTTTGGGAAGATGGCGTAATTGACTACAAAGGCATTAAGTCATTCATGTTAGGTGCAAACAACACTGGCATTAACGGCTTCGAGTACGGCTACGATGCACAAGCAGAAGCACCATGGGTATGGAACCGTACTACGGGCGAGTTGATCACATTTGATGACCACCGTTCAGTGCTAGCAAAAGGTAGCTACGCGAAGTCTCTTGGTCTTGCTGGTCTATTCTCTTGGGAAATTGACGCGGATAACGGTGACATTCTAAACGCGATGCACGAAGGTATGGCTGGTGGTGTGGTTCCTCAACCAAACCGTAAACCAACCGCAGCCGCTGGCGCAGATCAATCGGTAACAGGTCCTGCAAGTGTGGTTCTAGATGGCAGCCTGTCAAAAGACTCTGACGGCACCATCGCAAGCTACGCTTGGGAACAAGTATCTGGAACAGCAGTGGTACTAACAGGTGCAAACACAGCGAAAGCAAGCTTTGATGCAGCAGAAGTTACTGTTGAAGAGCAATTAACTTTCAAGCTGACGGTGACTGATAACGAGGGTGCAACGGCATCTGACCTCGTTGTAGTAACAGTGAAACCAGCAGGTGTTGTTGACCCAGTGAACAGCGCACCAGTTGCACAAGTTGTTGCTCCAGCAACAGCAAACGCTGGTGACGTTGTGGTTGTAGATGCATCTGCGTCTAGCGATGCAGACAACGATACCCTGACATTCAACTGGACTCTACCTCAAGGTCTGAATGCAACGGTTGAAGGCTCTAAAGTCACGTTCACTGCTGCGGAATACCCGCAAGACACAAGCTTAAGCTTCACTGTAAGTGTGAGCGACGGTAAAGCGTCTTCATCGGCAAGCGCGACAGTGGTTGTTGCACAGCACGCAACCGATCCGAACCCTGGTACTTGTGACAACGCATGGGATGCGAGCGCAGTGTACACAGGTGGTAACCAAGTGACTCACGCAGGTAAAACGTGGGAAGCGAAATGGTGGACTCAGGGTGACGATCCTAGCCAATCTGGCGAATGGGGCGTTTGGAAAGAAGTTGGCGTAGCTAACTGTAACTAACTTCAGCCTTGCAGACGTTCTGCTAAATAAACAAAGGACAGCTTCGGCTGTCCTTTTTGGATTTAACTTCTTAACGAGAAGAGCAACACCAGAGACGAAAAAGTCTGAGGTGTTACTTTCAAATCGAATTAGCGCAAAACGGAGCGAATCAATCAGTAAAAGTAAGGGTTACCAAGCACTATCGAGCAAACGGTCAAAACTACTGAAGACTTGCTCACACTTCATCACTCGACCATGCCCCTGACCTTGTGTTGTCACTAACTCAACGTTTTTAATCTCTTCAGCCGCTTTTGCCGAGACACTGTATTTGGTGAACTTATCTTGCTCATCATGAATAATAATGGTGTGAGACGGACGCTCAGACAAACGCTTCATCGGATCAATGGACTGTAACGGATAACCAAATTGGTCTTCAACTTCTGAAACCACAGCATTAAAAAGCTTCATCGAGTAACCGGAACGCGCAATGCTACCGAATAAGTTCTCTACGTAATTTAATACCGGAGCAATAAGCAGCAAAGGCTTGTTTTCTAATTTACTGTGCCTACACTCAAGAGCAGAAGCGGTGCCCATGCTGTGCCCAACTAGGCCAACAATATCCTCGACCGTATCCAACACATCTTCTAATCCTCTGACAAACCCCGGAATGTGCCCATACTGCCCCTCACTCTCACCATGTGCCGGATGATCGTACGCCAAAGCAGTAAACCCTTTCGACGCAATATGTTCCATCAGTGGATAAAACTGACTTGCCGTGCCAGACCAA
The DNA here is from genome assembly GCF_033338775.1 of Vibrio sp. Vb1018. Classification (NCBI taxonomy): domain Bacteria; kingdom Pseudomonadati; phylum Pseudomonadota; class Gammaproteobacteria; order Vibrionales; family Vibrionaceae; genus Vibrio; species Vibrio sp. Vb1018. The sequence goes on along the minus strand of NZ_JAWOTI010000015.1, from coordinate 60,467 downwards.
CCATGAGTTAGCACCCAAATAGGTCCAGAGCCCAAAGTATAGGTTTTGATGATGCCTGCATGCCCTTTAATTTCACCTTTGATAAGCCCTTGAGGTTCAATATTTTTAGGTTGCGTACGAGCAGGTGTCAGAAGAAGCTTGCGCGCGGTCTTCTTTGCATGTGACGGGGCCAGTGTATGGTGTAACCGAGTACTAATGTTCACCAAACTGCGCTTAATACTGAAACGTTGCGATGTATTAAAGTAAATTTTTTCACTCATAATCATGTCCTTAACTATCAGCTTTGCACAAAATAGAACGGTCGTGCTTTTTACGCTGATAAGAAAGAGCGAACTCAGCCGCTCTTTGTGATTTTATGTCTACGAATCTGGGAAGCGAATAACCGATATTAGCCTTTCCAGCGAGAAAATAAGTTGTCGATCCCTTGCCAAAACAGACGCAAGCTTTCTTGCTCACCTTTAATTGAGTAAAAAACATGCGCACTCAAATAAAGACCGTACAAATCAAACGTTGCTTGGCGTGTATCTAAGTCTGCTGCAAATTCTTGCTTCTCTTTGCCTTTCGCTATTTGGATCTCCAAATAGCTCAGCCAAGTGTCTATGGATTTACGCAGTCCGGCCTGAAGCGGGCAATCTTTATCTGCCGTATCATTCCAAGCGTCAAGAAACATACAACTTCCTTGGAATGCGTGATTCCAAGTCATCCAAGAGTCGAGCAACCCTCGAATTTTACGCTCGATATTGCCATCCCCGAGTTCTCGAGCAGGCTCAATAACCCGATCAGCGAACACTTTATTGGCGTGATCAAGCACCGATAGCTGTAAATTCAACTTCGAATTAAAGTGGGCAAACAGACCACTTTTCGACATACCGCATTGCTTGGCTAACTCTCCAATCGTAAGACTTTCTAATCCGTCTTCGCTGGCGATCTCAAAAGCCCGCTGCAGAATAAACTCTTTTGTCACTTTTCCTTTTTGCATAATCTTATTTTTAGCACGATCGTTCTTTTTTGCAATCTAGAGTTAACTGGTCTAACCATTATTCAGTGCTATTTTCGACTCACGAATCAGGTATTGATTGCGTTAATAGGTTAATAATTAAGAAGTTTGAAGTAAGTCTTAATTTTCGAAACAGCTTCAATGTAAGCGCAAGTCTGTTGACTTTTTCACGTATTACTTCAACAACAACCTGCTATTTTCACCTAAGTTTTTTATTTAGGTAAACAATGTAATGGCAAAGAAACAAAAAATAGCCAGCTTAGAGTTTGCACGTATCATTGCAATGCTTGCGATTGTGGGTTTGCATTGCCAGATGGCACTGACGTACTGGCAGTGGGATGGGATACCATGGGTTGGCTATATGCTCAACCAACTGGCTCGTTTTGCTGTTCCGCTGTTCTTTCTCATCTCGGGTTATCTAATCCAGCCGAAGTTGAGTCATTCACCTATCGATACTCTTAAGAACTACGCCAAACCGTTAATGAAGGTTTGGCTCATTTGGAGCATGATCAGTTTACTGATGCCATTCCAATGGCAGACGGTCGCTGAGGCTGGGTATCTCGCCGAAAGGCAAGGTTATTGGGGGTACTTAAGGTCAACCCCGATCAATTCACTCATCGAAGGCGGACTCGTTCATCTGTGGTTTATTCCGGCTCTGGTCATTGCCGTAGCGTTAATTGCCTTTCTCGTGCATATCAATATGGCGCAACTGATACTGCCAACCGCAGTATTGCTATACATATACGGGGCCTTTGCTGGCAGTTACGCGACCATTACCGACCTGCCAGCGCCTTTCTTTACTCGTAACGGGCCTTTTTTCAGCACGTTGCTAGTTGCTCTAGGTTATTTCGCACGAGAAGCGCAGTGGCGGTGGTCGAGAAACAATACGGTTCGATGCATTATTCTTGGCATGGCACTGCATTTTGGTGAAGCTTACTGGCTGATGCAACATGACATCGCTTTCAACTCGCACGACTTCCTATTCGGTACCGTTATCTGGACTGTAGGTGTCTTTATGTGGCTTTTGGCTCACCCTCATTTTGGCGACATGCCTTGGGTCTTCAAACTATCTCCTAGCGTGTTAGGAATATATGTTAGCCATCTGCTTATCATAATTGTCATGATGAATGTCGCTGGATTTATCGGGCTGCAACACCTCGCGAAAGATGTGTTTATTTATCCTGCAACGATTGTTGCAACCATACTGCTTGTGAAAGCAATTGACACTTCACCGTTGAAAAAATGGCTCCTACGCTAAATGCATTCAGCTCTAGATATAGCTAGCTTTAACTCAAAAGGGTTAGAGCTAGCCAGTTAAAAATGAGATTTCTCTCTCACTGACCAATTTTTGACTTTCTAATCCTTCAGAATTTGCTTTCACTCACAAAAAACATTGTTCATTTCCTTTAAATTGGCTCGACTATTACAACATTGCTCATTAAACGGAGGCTGTATGTGGGCAGGTCAAGGACTCGTTCCTTTTTTAGAGATTAGTCACTGGTTAACTTACGGTTTATATGCCGCTGCGGTTTTATTCGGCGCAGCAAGCATTGCGTCACTCAGAAAATAGTGGCGCACACTATCATTTCCTAACTCCTACTGTTAATTCGAGCTCTCTCACAACTAACTCATTCATTTGTGGCTAATATTTCTCCAACCAGACAAAGGAGAAATGTCTATGCCAATCTATCCAATTGTGGCTTTCTGCTGTTTGTTGTTCTCTAGCGCCACCTTTGCTGCATCAACCAATGAACTGAACCTCGTTAATTCTGGTGTCGGTTACGCGGCTCTGATTATCTTTTCGATCGCTTACATACTGGTTATGTTGGAAGAGTATCTGAAAATGAGAAAATCCAAGCCAGTGCTGCTCGCTGCAGGGTTAATTTGGATTCTGATTGGCTACACCTTTGCTCAGCACAACCAGCCTGAAATCGCCAAATCCGCACTAGAACATAACTTGTTGGAATATGCCGAGTTGCTGCTGTTTTTGCTCGTGGCGATGACCTACATCAACGCAATGGAAGAACGCAAACTCTTCGATGCCTTACAGGCGTGGATGGTTGGTAAAGGTTTTGGATTCAAAAAGTTGTTCTGGCTGACGGGGTTTCTCGCTTTTGTCATTTCACCGATTGCCGATAACTTAACTACGGCCCTTTTGATGTGCGCTGTAGTGATGAAAGTCTCTGGTGATAATCCTAAGTTCGTCAATCTTGCTTGTATCAACATTGTTATCGCAGCCAATGCTGGCGGTGCATTCAGCCCATTTGGTGATATTACAACCCTGATGGTGTGGCAGGCCGGTCATGTCAGCTTTGCTGAGTTCACTCCGTTGTTTGTACCGTCATTGGTGAACTACTTGGTTCCCGCATTTTTGATGTCACTTTTTGTTCCAAACACAAAACCGAATACGATTCACCAACACGTTGAGCTAAAACGCGGGGCAAGGCGTATTGTCGCGTTGTTCATTTTGACGATTGCCACCGCAGTCTCTTTCCATGCTGTGCTGCACTTCCCACCCGTTATGGGCATGATGATGGGCTTGGCGTACTTACAGTTTTTCGGATATTTTTTGCGCCAAACTCTCAAACACTCACTCGCAAAAAAAGCAGCTATGGCAATTGCCAATGGCGATGATCAGGCATTGAAGCGCTTAGGCTCAGTGGTTCCGTTTGATGTGTTTCATCGTGTGTCTCGAGCTGAATGGGACACCTTGTTGTTCTTCTACGGTGTTGTAATGTGTGTTGGCGGTTTAAGTTTACTTGGCTACCTCGAACTGGTTTCAAACGTCATGTACACGCAATGGAACCCAGTCTGGGCAAACGTAATGGTTGGTGTCCTATCTGCAATCGTCGATAACATTCCGGTTATGTTTGCTGTACTGACCATGGAACCAAGCATGTCGATGGGCAACTGGCTACTGGTCACATTAACCGCAGGTGTCGGTGGCAGTTTGCTTTCCATTGGCTCCGCGGCAGGCGTCGCTTTAATGGGAGCCGCGCGTGGACAATACACCTTCTTTGGCCACCTAAAGTGGGCTCCCGTCATCGCCTTGGGTTATGCCGCCAGTATTGCGGTACACTTGTGGATGAATAGCGGTTTATTTACTTAAAAGCACCGACAATCAGGTGCTTAACTTGCAATACAACCTAGCGGTCGGATGGATGGTTAACGCCATCCATCACCTCAATCGCTCCCAACTCATATGGGTTGACACCCTCTAAGCAGCCGACATTATAGCCATACTCACTCGGGTCAGAACGACGCTGATGGTGCGTATAAATACCGCACTCGCCACAGAAAAAGTGCTTCGCAGTGTGTGTATTAAATTGATACTGCTTCAAGACGTCTTCGCCTTGCACAATACGAATACCGTTCAAAGGTACAGATGCGACAATCGCGCCACGACGTCGACACATAGAACAGTCACACCGTCTCGGTTTCTCAATACCATTGGGTAACGCCAGTTCCAACTCAACTTTTCCACAGTGACAACTCAGTCGATGTAATGTGTTGATTTGGGTGTTGCCAACTTTCTTAATCATAACTTTTCCTTGTTGTTTTTCTATCTGTGTACATTATGTTAAACAGGTTAATATCATCATAATCTCGTCCAAAAACTCGACATCCATCACTTTTCGCGACATTTTATTGGCCGATTTGTTAGTTGCTATTTTGGCGACTGTCTATCGCGTCCGTGAGACGTGTTGTCTCCGGCGCGGTCTTTAAACCAAGGAAATTAATTTATGGACAAAGATCATAGCCTAAGAGAGAACCTCTTGGCTCTGACGCTCGGCAGTGCGTTAGTGTCACTTGGGGTGATATTTTTTAGCAAAGTAGGATTGCTCACTGGCGGTACGGCTGGCTTGGCGATCTTCCTAACCAAAGTGAGTGACTTCAGTTTTGGTCAGATATTTTTCGCTCTTAACCTCCCTTTTTATATTTTATCTGTGATGCGCATGGGTTGGCGCTTCACTATCAATACCTTTATTGCGGTTTCGATTGTCTCTTTTGCGGTCGATCATCTGCATCATGTGATTGAGATTTCACGAATCGAACCTTTCTATGCGGCACTTTTGGGTGGTGGGCTGATTGGAATCGGTATGTTGGTAATTTTCCGTCACAAAATGAGTTTGGGTGGCTTTAACATTCTAGCGTTGTACCTTCAGGAACGTTTTGGAGTTCGAGCGGGTAAAGTTCAAATGGCGTTAGATTGTGCCATTGTGGTGATGTCACTGTTCATTGTAGATGTGCACCTTATCGCTCTATCTGTTCTAGGTGCCATCGCTACGAACTTGATTTTGGCGATGAACCATAAACCAGGACGATACCAAGCAAAAGCGCAAGCAGCATAATCATCGCTGCATAGTCAACAACCCTAAAGCCCCCAGCCAGTCGCTCGGGGCTTTTTTCATTCAACGCTAAGATCACGTCAACGAGCTCGTTTTGCAGTACTGCTGCATCTCTTCATCCAATTTAGCTTTATATTTCTGGCTAAGATGGAAGTGTACTTGCATCAGCAAGTCATGTGCGTGGAACAGCTCAAGCGCGTCGCTACCATGTTGCTGACAAATATCTTCACAGCGCTCAGCATGCACTTTGGCTTCTTGCGGTTTATCCGCTTTAAGCAAGCTCATCGCTAAGCGATACTCTGCGCGCTCTTCTTGCATCCAACCCCCAGCCACTTTCCAATAGTCTAGCGCGAGTGTTGCTGCTTCTAACATCTTCGATTTTTCCATGGACGTGCGCTCAGCCAGCGCTTCGTACTGACATGCTAAGTTGTTTGCAGTGATCGCTATAGCGCGCGCTAATGGCCCTTCTGCATCGTTCGGCGTCATTCCTAACGCTGCTTTCACCAACCATTGACTCGCCAGTTCAAGCTGAGCAAGTGCAGAAAGTTCATTCGAAATCAAAGCGTAAACTCGGCGTTGTTCTTGCTCTTCCAATAATTCCATATTGTCAGTGCCATCTACGAAATAGCGCGCAACGGCAATACTGCGTTGAAATGCCAAACTCTCAGCAACCTTGCGTTCATCAAAGTGCTCTAAACAAGTAAGAAACTGTTCTGGGCACTGGAGATGCCCAATAGCGGTATGCAGCATCAATGCGAATATTCGCTCGATTTGGGTAACGTCTTCCACCTCGCTCAGAGCCGTTTCTAGCTGAGCATAAACTTGTTCGGGATTTTCCTCGTGATGCTGCCAACACTCACTCATGAAGGCATCAAAATCCGTTTTGAAAGGCATGTCCTTATTGTCCTTTTTCTATTCGTATAACGAATATGAAACTCTACACTATCGTTACCCCTGTGTAGCACGCTTAATCCCAATATGAGAATCGCCTCACTTAAAGCGGTGTACCTTGCTCCAGCGCGAGCAAACGTTGCTTGCGCTCCACTCCACCTGCATACCCAGTCAGTTTTCCGCTTTTGCCAATAACGCGATGACAAGGTACCACGATAGAAATCGGATTCTTCCCGTTTGCTAACCCAACAGCACGCACAGCTTTAGGGTTACCTATCGCATTCGCGAGATCTTGATAGCTCCACGTTTCCCCATATGGAATGGTCGTTAGTGCCTGCCAAACTTGATTTTGAAAATCAGTGCCTTTCGCTGCAAGGGGCAAGTCGAATTCGTTGCGCAGACCAGCAAAGTATTCATCCAGTTGGGTGACAGCTTGGCGCAAGACCGGATGCTGCTCGTCTCGCACCCCCAGCTCACTCGGCTTAGTGGTGCATGTTTCAAACCAAATGCCAAGTAAGCCCTCAGCGTTCGATTGGATAGTCACCGTTCCTAGTGGACTCGGCATTTCGGTATAAAATGTTTTCATGATTGATTCCATAAGTGAAACGTCGCGTAGCTTCCCCAAGGGGCCGCAGTGTGCGTATTCAGTGATGGGTAACGCTGCATCGCCTTTTTCACCACTAAGTCTTTATCTAGAAAGCAATCGGGTTGAGATTGCCCTCGCAGTTGAGCATAACTGACGGTCCAAGGTCCAATGCCTTTCAAAGCTAGCCACTGCTGGGGGTCAGCTTCTGAGTTGTCCTGCATAAACTGGGCGAAGCGCACTAGCGTCTCTTTACGGCTTTGCGGCATGCGCAAAAAGCTCACGTCGGCGTTCGCAATATCACTGGGAGTCGGGAAAAAACGTTTTTCTGACTCTCCACTAAGTGTGGCCACCAATAAGTTAAGTTGACCAATCGCAGCTTTAACCGACACTTGCTGGCCTAAAATCGCTCTAACCCCTGCTTCCCATGCATTCCATACACCAGGAATACGAATACCTTTACTCGACACGAGCCCAGGCGCAACATACTCCAAATGCTGCTCAACAGTACAAATATCAGCGTCAAGATCGAACATACGACGAATGTCAGACACCAAGTTTTGCAGCTTCGTTACGTCTTCAATTTCAAACGCCAGTTCTAAGTATCCTTCACCTTTTGTCGCTTTAAACCAGGCTTTGCTGTTATCCAAAAAAACGTTGCGCTGATAACTCTCATCACTCACCAGATCAACCCCCTCAACCGCTCGCAAACGATAGAAGTCCAACATGTGCGACCAATTCAACTCACCTCGATAAGGTAAGGCAATTCGATTGCAACCCGCACCATCAAACTCTTTACGGCGTACTTGAGAAGGCGTTAGTTTGAGAAACTTTTGAAAAGCATCGTTAAAGCGGCGCGTACTGTTAAAACCTGATGCAAACCCCACGTCGGTGACCGACATAGAGCTGGAGTGAAGCAACTGTTTGGCGAACATTAGTTGCTGATATTGCGCATACTGCTTGGGTGACATACCTAGATACTGCTCAAACAACATACGTAAGTAACGGTCAGAAATCCCAACACGCTCAGCCAACTCAGACACCGAATGGTGATGCAACTCCCCTCTATCAATTAACGAAATCGCTCGTTGAAAGGTCGTCTCGACACCTTTCCATGCCCAAGATCCAGGCGCGCTGTCAGGTCGACAACGTAAACACGGACGGTACCCTGCTTGAAGGGCTTGCGTCTTATCAGCGAAATACTCAACATTTTCTTCTTTAGGCAAATTTGCCGGGCAAATCGGACGACAAAAGATTCCCGTTGTTTTTACCGCCACATAAAATCGCCCATCAAAACGACTGTCTCGCGCGACTCGCGCCTTGTGACACTGCTCGAAGGTCAGTGAGGTATGGGGGTGAATAAACATAGTGCTTTCCTTGCTCATGCCTTTTGTCATTTATTGTTCATAGGCATCGTTCAATATAGTGTTATTGTAGCTTGCTTAAGCGCCCACAATTAGCCATTTTCGGAACTCAATATTGAGATTTATTGGCATTAGCGCTTTTGTACACTAAAGTTAGATCCAGAACATCACAACAACGTCGGCTAAAGGGAATTGGCATGGACTTACATACTTGCGTAATTGTATTAAGAAACCAAAAGGTTATTACCAGTAAATCCGTAGATCATTCTATTGGAATTATCGAACGAGACTCAGATAACGAGATCTCAGAAATTCAGATTAATGCGACGGATGGACGTAATATTCGAACTTATCACTACAACAATGTAGAGGAGTCATTAGAGAGCTTAATGAACCTCTGACGGTTTTCTTTAAGGCACCTTTCTCCCTTGTTAAAAGCGAAAGCAATAGAGCACAGTACATGTGCTCTTTTTTTGTTTAACAGCAAAAATGTTTATCGAAAATAATGACAGACCTTGATTTAAAACAGACAGTAATCGGCAAATAAACACTCGAATATAAAAATCAAGACATTGATTTAAATAAATAAAAACCAACTATTCAATTTTTTAGAACGAGTTTATCAAAATCCTCCCGTTATTTTTATGTTCGCCTCTACCTAAACTGTTCTCAACAGCACGGGAGCACACGCTTCCCACTCATTGAAAAGAGTCAGAGGACAGAATCATGAAAGCACTATTACAGAAAATTACCACATCAAACGCAGGTTACAGCGCACTATCACTTCGCGTTCCAATCGGCATTATCTTTATGGCGCACGGCGCACAAAAACTATTTGGCTGGTTTGGTGGCTACGGGCTAGAAGGCACAGGTCAGTGGATGGCATCTATCGGTTTAGGTCCTGGCGTGCTCATGGCGTTACTTGCGGGCAGCGCAGAGTTCTTTGGCGGCTTGTTCATTTTACTTGGTCTGCTAACTCGACCAGCAGCGGTTGCTTTGGCGTTCACGATGGTGGTAGCGATATTCTCTGTCCACTTTGAAAATGGCCTGTTCATGGCAAACAACGGTTACGAGTTTGGCTTAGCATTACTGGCAGCAAGCGTTTCTCTGGCGTTCTCTGGCGCAGGTAAAGCAGCGTTAGATAACTTTTTAAACAAAAAGCTCTCTTAAGGAGGCCTTATGATTACGGTAAGACATGCAGCAGACCGAGGTCGAGCAAACTTTGGCTGGCTTGATAGCAAACATACGTTTTCTTTTGGTAGCTACTACGATCCTCAACATATGGGCTTTTCTGAGCTGAGAGTCATTAATGACGATGTAGTCAAGCCTGGCGCGGGTTTTGATACACATGGCCACCGTGATATGGAGATCATCAGCTATGTGTTGGAAGGTGTTATCGCACACAAAGACAGTGAAGGTAACGTCAAAACACTACCTGCAGGTGAATTCCAACTCATGTCGGCAGGGAAAGGGATTTACCACAGTGAGTACAATGCATCGAACCAAGATACGCTGCGGTTTCTACAGATTTGGATTCAACCGAACACATTTGGAACCAAACCAGGTTATCAGCAAAAAGATTTTGGTCGCAATCCTGGGTTAACGACTATCGCAACTCCAACTGGAGAAAACGGCACGCTACTTATTAAGCAAGATGCGACTTTGCATCAGTTAATTCTTGAGCCAAGTAGCGAACTAAACTTTGAGATTGAGTCGGGCCGAAATCTATTCATCCATCAAGTGACTGGGAGCCTTAGTGTCGACAATACCACTTTGACGGCTGGCGACGGCGCGAAGATTGAACACCAGAGTAAGGTTGTTTTGCGCAATACATCAAACGAAAGCACAACAGCCCTGTTGTTTGACTTACCATAACTATCGATTCATCGAGATAAAAACAAAGCCGCCTTGATTTCTCAAGGCGGCTTTTTCGTTTTTCTGACTTTTCATTCAACGCTATTCGTCGGAAGTGCCAGAACCAATTTGCTGAAAACTGTAAGCGGTCAGTGGATCGATCTCTTTGACAATTTCTTCCACTTGCTTAATTGCGTCTACAGACGAGCTAGCTTTACGATAGCTCAAATAGATAGGGCGACACCAATCTTCTACTCCAGACACCTTGTGAAGCTGCCCATTAGCGATAAATGGCTCCACGAGAGAGATTGGTAAGTACGCGGCTCCACCCTTCTCTAAAATAAAGTCCAATGCGATACGCGCTGTTGAAGTGCGTAAATATGGAGCCGGAATCTTAGGGTGACGTTCAGAATGCTCCGAGGAGAAACGCGTCCCCCAGTCAACGTACACATATTTGTTTTCGAAAACGGTATCTAAAGAATCTTTCTCAGTTGATACCAGAACGAGAACAACATCTGCCACTTTTTTACAGTTAAGCTCATCAGCTTTGATCTGATCGAACGCAAATGCCATATCTAACGTGCGCTCTAGCAAGCTACGACTGAGCATCTCACGTCCCATCACTTCTGCCATGAAGCCATAACCACCAAACGAATCTGTGACGACACTTAAACAATTCTGTAAATAAGCGTCCCAAATGTTTGGCGTGCCACCTAACGTTAGTTGCAGCGCTTTGCCATCTTCAAGCGATAATTCTAGCTTCGCTTGTTGCAATGTAGTGACCATTACCTCGGCATAGCTGATTAAGCGCTCACCTGCAGAGGTCAACTTTATGTTATTTCGATCACGAATAAACAATTGCGTATCGAAGTAACTTTCCAATTGTTTGATACGTGCGCTCACAGCGGCTTGGGTAATATAAAGGTTCTCAGCAGCACGTCCGAAGTGACGAACTCTTGCCAGCTCTAAAAATGTTCGAAAGACTTTTACATCCATAAACCATCTCCTGGTTAATATAAAACCAGATTAACAACTAATTAAAATCATGACGACAAAAAAGTTTTGTTTTTCTTTTGTTAGATTTAAGCCTAATTTTCGCCGTAAGTTCACTACATTCATCAATAACGGTTACAGAGGCTGTTGACATGTCTGACACTGAATTCCGTCATGGCAAAAAACGTTTTTACGATAACGTAAAATTCCCACGCGGCTTTGCAAAGTCTGGCGATTTTACTCTTTCAGAAGAGGAAATCCTAACAATTTATGGGGATACAATGCTTGGCTTAGAGTCAGGCGAATTAACACCTGAAAACAGCGAAGAGAAACACTTCATCAAGGTGTTAGAAAACCCGGGCAAAGCAAAAACAAAACTTGAGCGTACGTGGCTAAAGTACACCCAACTTGCTCGTGGTCGCAAGCGCTTCCATACGCTAAATGGTCGTAACAAGCCTGACGCCACAGAAGAATACATTGAAGAGAGTTTGGTTGAAGACGATTAATAACCAATAACCTAGTTCTCGCCTTTTTCTAGCAGTAGGCGAAAGCTCGTTTGACTTTACTGAGCGAGCAAGACAAGCTCATTTCTTCTCCTAAAGCCCAAGGGGGCATTCTCCCAAGGGCTTTTTTAATATTTGGGTGATGACCGTTTACTTGGCGAGCGTCGCAATCTTTTTCAGAAAGCTCTCTTTCAAATGCTCTTGGTCATATTCCAAGTGATAGGTGTTGTGGAAGCCAATTTTTAGCTCAACACCATTTCCTCTCAAGAAAACGTTGTACCCATCGTAGTCAGAAAACGCTTCTACACCTTCATACATTTTACCAAATTCGGTTGGTGTACCGTTGTTCATCACACATTCGTAAGCCTGTAGTACTTTGCTCGGATCTAACTCATTTTTCATACCGAATTCCTCACTGGTTTACACATTTCAATTATGGTTAAAGAATGAGCGCCATGCCATATCTAACCCATAATATTTGAAGTCCGTGTGCGATTTCGCACTCTGTAGGTTGTTAAAAAACAAGGTTAAGTGCGAAGGCAGAACTTAATTTATATCATAAATTTTATCTATTGATTCGTCAGTTTCATAATGCAATTTCTTTGTAAAAAATCGTCTTATAAAAGCATTTAGATATAAAAATCGTCGACAAAACCAACATTGGTTAAAGAAAAAGCAAAATTTTGACCTAAAACAATAGCAGTTCGCCTTTACTTATTTTATAATGCGAATTAATGTTTCAGTACATCGTCAATTCCAATAACTAGGGGCACAAAATGAGACTTATCCCGTTAACTCGAGCAGCACAAGTAGGTAAGTGGGCAGCTGCGCATATCGCTAAGCGTATCAACGACTTTAAACCTACTGCTGAGCGTCCATTCGTTCTGGGTCTACCAACTGGTGGCACTCCTCTAGCAACCTACAAAGCCCTAATCGAGCTTAACCAAGCCGGCGAAGTCAGCTTCAAAAACGTCGTGACTTTTAACATGGATGAGTACATTGGCATCCCTGCGGATCACCCAGAATCTTACCGCTCGTTCATGTACAACAACTTCTTTAATCACATTGATATTCAAGAAGAAAATATCAACCTACTGAACGGTAACACAGACGATCACGACGCAGAATGTAAGCGTTACGAAGACAAAATTAAGTCTTACGGCAAGATCAACCTGTTCATGGGCGGCGTGGGTAACGACGGTCACATCGCGTTCAACGAGCCAGCGTCATCTCTTTCTTCTCGTACTCGCATCAAGACCCTCACTGAAGACACTCGCATTGCGAACTCTCGCTTCTTTGACGGCGATATCAACCAAGTGCCTAAATACGCGCTGACTATCGGTGTTGGTACGCTTCTAGACTCAGAAGAAGTGATGATCTTGGTCACTGGCCATAACAAAGCTCAGGCACTTGAAGCAGCCGTGGAAGGTTGTGTAAACCACCTATGGACAGTTTCTGCTCTTCAACTTCACCCTAAAGCGGTGATCGTATGCGACGAACCAGCTCAACAAGAACTGAAAGTGAAGACAGTGAAGTACTTCTCTGAGCTAGAAGCAGAAAACATCAAAGGCTTTTAACCCATAGGATGGCAGCCTAGAAACACACTAAAAATACAAAACCCGTGTTGAACACGGGTTTTTTCTTATCTGAACAGCGGGCTTAAGTCGTCAATAAGCTTTAATACCAAACTGACGAAGACGCTTAGGAAGCACTTCATCCAACTTGTCTAGTTCACTCGGTTCGACTTCGATAAGATTGAAATGATGCTGCTCATAAACAGTACGAATGGTCTCACGGTCGGCCTGAGCCATCTCCCCATCGTCACTTCCCCAAAATTGCAAATAGACTTTGCCACCTGGCAAGTAAAAATCGCTAGTGACATCTTGGTCAATCGGCAACTGACGCTCATAAGCGTGCACAACACCAGCCAAGTACAGCCAGTTGTCGATGAGCAACTCCCCCTTAGAGCGCACGTAATGCCCATCTAATGTTCGGTGCTTGGCTTCAAATTTTTGGCGAAATATTGAGTACGATTTATCCGTAGAATGTGACTCCGCGTCTTGCCCTAAAAACTCAATGACAGACTGCTTAAGACGCTTGTTACGCAGCACCACATCGTGCCATACGACAAAGGTATTTTGTGTTTCTTTATCGGTTCTTTGCTGCCCACCAGCGCGCACACCAGCTTCTGTGACACTCCATCCCTCTTCGGATTTGGTCAACCAACCCAGTTCACTCAAAAGTTGGTTCATGCGCTTCGCATTCAATTTCAGCTTTTCACCCAGTTGTGTCGCGCTCAATGTTTTCCCTGAGCTGGGAGTCAGCTCAATATGTAAGTTGGTCGGCCAGACGATGAACTGGCCAAATTTAGGGTGATCCACATACTCACCGCCAAACTTTGCCCCTTCTTCGGTCAAAATCCACTTTTCATCTTGGCGAACGATGTAGCCTGCACGTTTGAGATCGGCAAACAGCAGCTTAGCTTCTACCTTGCGCATTTTCGCTAATGCCGACGTCGATATTTTTTCAGACATGTGGGTACCTCATGCTGCTGCAAAATTGAACACTATGTCGTCATAGTAACGCATTGATTTCACAGCTTGAAGTCAGGCAAACAAGATTTCGTGTTACAAATAGCAAAGCCAGCGTATAGGTGCTGGCTTTGTTATTTCGGTAAAAAAGCGAATGTTATCGAATAAAAGCGATGCACCCTTGCAAAATCACTAAATTCACAATGTCGATGAAGAATGCACCGACAATTGGAACCACCATAAATGCTTGTGGTGATGGACCATATCGACTCACGATGGAGCCCATATTCATGACCGCAGTCGGTGTAGCACCTAACCCAAAACCGCAGTGTCCGCTAGCGATCACCGCCGCATCGTAGTTGCCTCCCATCATGCGGAATGTTACGTAGTAAGTGAACATCGCCAACACTGCCGACTGAATAGCAAGAATAATAAGGAATGGGATCGCAAGATCGAAAATATTCCACAATTTCAAACTCATCAAGGCCATGGCAAGAAATAGAGATAGTGCAACCGTGCCAAGAATATCAACGGTTTCTAAATCAACCTTGCGCGCCTTCGTCACTTCCATGATGTTAGTGATAACAACACCAATAAACAGCGCATACACAAAATCGGGAATCATTAACCACTTGATGTCAAAACTGCTTACCCAACTCTCCAGATACTTCGCGCCTGTCACGCAAAGTAGAATGATGGACAAGCTTTCAACGACTCTTTTCGCTGTGACGCGATCTTCCTCATGTTCGTTGTACGTCACCAGTTCAGGGAAACTCTGATGACTTTGATTGGTGCGTCCGTATTCCGATTCCAAGTTGTGTTTGTTTAGTAGCTTTTGTGCAACAGGGCTGCCAATAATCCCGCCCATCACCAAGCCAAATGTAGCAGAAGCCATTGCCACCTCTAGAACATTATGCAAACCATACATTTCTTGAAAAGTTTGCGACCACGCAGCTCCAGTTCCATGTCCGCCAGAAAGCGTAATGGATCCGGCGATCAACCCCATGAGTGGATCTAACCCCAGCGCTGTTGCTAAGGACACGCCGACCGCATTTTGGATAAGAATGTAGACCGATGCCACAACTAGGAAGATGAAAACCTTCGCACCGCCTTTAATCAGTTGGGTGTAATTTGCCGCTAAGCCAACGGTTGCAAAAAACATCAGCATAAAGACGTTTTGCAGTGGTAAATCAAAGGAAACATCCACACCGTTTAAGTGCATCATCGTGATGACGCAAGCGACCACTAGACCACCAACAATTGGCTCTGGAATATTAAATTTTTTTAAGGTTGGTAACTTGGTATTGATGAACTGCCCTAAAAACAACACGCAAATTGCGACGAGGAACGACTCCTGTGGGCCGATAGATATTACCTGATTCATGAGACCTCTTTACTCTACTCTTTCTCATTCATTGAGCACGCGCTCAACGTGAGATAGGTGCCTAAGCCAGTCAGATTGCCTCTCGAAACTTTTGTTTTCTAGGCCTCTTTGACCATCAATTCTCATCAAGTAAGAAATAGGCAGAGCTAAAATTATGCTAATTATCATTCAGTGAGAATATTCATTTAGAACAGGCGATAAGTGTATTGATGGGAAGAGAAAAACAACACTTCTCAACTTATGAGAAGCAATTAATTTCCATATAAAACAAAACCTCAAAACAACGACCACATAGGTGGATATTTAGAGCGAATGAGACAGGCGGATACACTAGGTTTTAAATTATTACTTTCTCTCTAATGCACTAGGTGTTATACATATATATAACACCATCTCAACCAAGAGATTCACTCATGACTAATTGGCATGATCGCCAACCGATATTTCGACAGTTGGCAGACCAGATCACGCAGCAAATACTGCAAGGTGTCTGGCAAGAAGGCGATGCTCTGCCCTCCGTCCGTAGCATCTCTGCAGATATGAAAATTAACCACCTCACCGTTATGAAAGGCTATCAATTGCTTGTTGATGACGGGCTAGTGGAGAAAAAACGCGGTCAAGGTATGTTTGTCGCTTCAGGAGCAAAGCTCAAATTACTCGCAGACGAGAAGGCACGTTTTCTTCAGCAACAAATTCCGCAGATAGCCGACACAATACAGCGTCTGGATATGTCACTCGACGAATTCATTCAACAACTAAAACCACACTTGAAAGGTGACCAATGAGCGCATTAGTCAGTGTAAACAACGTCTCCAAGCAATATCAGCAACAAGGAGAAGCACTGCATGAAGTGAGTTTCGACCTACATGCAGGACAAGTACTTGGCTTACTCGGCCATAATGGCGCAGGTAAATCAACGCTTATTAATGCCCTACTCGGTGCACATGAATATCAGGGCACTATTCGTATCAACGGATTTGAACCCATTATGCAACGCGACAAGATAATGCAGAGCTTATCCTACATCTCGGATGTCAACGTTCTGCCAGATTGGATGACCGTTGCTCAACTGCTTCACTATACCGAGGGTGTGCACCCAGGGTTCAATCGCGCCCAAGCAGATACACTGCTTCGTCAAACGGACATCAAACCTCGTGCGCGTATCAAATCTTTATCCAAAGGGATGAAGGTGCAATTACACCTCGCGATTGTGATCGCGACCAACACCCAAATCCTCATATTGGATGAACCGACACTCGGGTTAGATCTCGTGTATCGCGAGACGTTTTATCGTCACTTATTGGAATGGTTTCACGACGGCGAGCGCGTGTTGATCATCGCCAGTCATGAAGTATCAGAGATTGAGCACTTGCTGACAGATGTTCTGATTCTTAAGCATGGTCGCCCCGTTCTGCAAACCTCGATGGACAGTATCAGTGAAGACTATTTCATTCTTGAAGCCAACGACGAGCACCGCACACAAATTGAAGCGATGAACCCACTCTCGTCACAAAAAGGCCTCGGTTCAACGAAATGGTTACTCAAAGCCCAGTATGCCCAACAAGCAGAAACAATGGGCTCCATCCATGGGGTGAAATTAGCGGATTTATTTTTAGCATTGCAGAAGGAGGCAGCGTAATGCGTTCAGTTGTCGCGATGTTGCAAAAAGAGTGGTTAGAAAACCCTCTTGTTTTACGTATTCCACTGTTTGTGTTGGCGTGTGGAGTTATTCTCTTTGTGAGTTTAATGAGTAACGACACTCTACAACACAATATGTTTTTCCAAATGAGCTTTGGTGGCGATGTCAGTGACATTCACAGAGAGCTTGGTGATGATGTCAATATGTTGATTACCGGAGGAGCAGGGCTGCTGTCTATCTTGTTAGCCGTTCAGTACTTCCCAAGAACGCTACGCAAAGAACGGGCGGAAGGCAGCATTATGTTTTGGCGCAGTATGCCTGTCAGTGACATAAAAACCCATTTAGTGAAGCTAGGATTTGGCTTATTGGTGATTCCGCTCGTCTGCTCGGTGCTCGTACTCGCTGCAAATTTAATGTTGTGGTTGCTGAACATCTCTACTGATCACCAATTGGCTTTATTGTACCGCCAAGCCTCGTTAGGTTACGTGCTGCTGCATTGGGGAGAGTTTTTAATCAGAATGTTGTTCGCCGGTATTCTGCTGTTACCGCTGGCATTAACTGCGATGGCTATTTCACAAAAAGTGAACTCACCACTGGTCATTTTGTTTATCGCCATTTATGCGCTGCGTTGGATGCCTATCGCACTTTTTGGTTACTACGGGCTAGATCACTTTTTCTCCGAAGTGCTTTACCTTCCGCTGCACGCCATTATTACACCAAACCCATTCAATACCATTCCTCAAGCGGGTTGGTTAAACGTCGGCATTTACGCCTTCATTGGTATTCTTGGTTGGACAGCTAGCCTCAAGTTCAGCCGAACCATTCAATAATCCGTCGTCCGATAAACGGCCAAAATCGAGCCATAAAAAAACGGTCACAACCTGTGTTGTGACCGTTTTTATTTCGACCTTAGGAGATCATGAACTTAAATTTAACCAAGGAATGAAATGTAACCTTGTAAAATGATTAAGTTAACGATGTCGATAAAGAAAGCCCCCACAATTGGCACCACCATAAATGCCTGCGGCGACGGGCCAAATCGGTTAACGATCGAACCCATGTTCATTACGGCTGTTGGGGTTGCACCCAAGCCAAAACCGCAGTGCCCCCCTGCAATAACCGCAGCATCGTAGTTGCTTCCCATCACTTTGAACGTAACATAGTACGTAAAGATAGCTAAGACGACAGACTGCACAGCTAAAATAACCAAGAATGGAATCGCTAGATCGAAGATATTCCATAACTTCAAGCTCATCAGAGCCATCGCTAAGAACAGAGATAGCGATACCGTACCTAACATATCGACCGTTTCGGCATCTAACTTACGAATCTTGGTCACTTCCAAGAAATTCGTAATGATCACACCAATGAATAGCGCATATACGAAGTCTGGAATCATCAGCCATGAGATTTCATACGTGCTTACCCATTGCTCGACATACTTGGCCCCAGTAACACAGATCAGTAGGAAGAAGAGTTTCTCCACCACTTTTTTCGCCGTTACTTTATCTTCTTCGTATTCATTGTAAGTCACCAACTCCGGGAATTTCTCGTGAGTTTTGGCATCTCGACCACCACGACCATACTCAGACTCTATGCTGTTCTTTTCCACCAGACGCTGCGCTACAGGGCTACCAATGATACCGCCGATGATCAAACCAAAAGTCGCTGATGCCATTGCAATTTCTAAGACGTTATCCAATCCATACACGTCTTGAAAGGTTTGTGACCACGCAGCACCTGTACCATGACCACCAGACAGAGTAATCGAGCCAGCAATTAACCCCATCAAAGGATCTAAACCGAGCGCCGCCGCAAGTGAAACGCCAACGCCGTTTTGTATGATGATGTAAAACGATGCGACAGCTAAGAAGATAAAAACCTTCGCACCTCCTTTCATCAACTGAGTGTAATTTGCGGCCAAACCAACTGTCGCAAAAAACATTAACATAAACGTATTTTGTAATGGCAAGTCGAACTCTAAATCGATGCCGTTGAAATGAAGAGCAGTAATCATGCAGGCCACAATAAGGCCACCTACAATCGGCTCAGGTATGTTGAATTTCTTTAAAATCGGTAGCTTAGCATTAATAAAATGCCCCAGGAAAAGCACACTAATTGCGACCAAGAAGGACTCCAGTGCACCTACAGATATTAAATGATTCATATCGCCTCTTATTATTGTTCTCTTCATTCTCCGTAATGAATGAGTGTTAGTTTAACCTTCGTTCAATAGCAAATTTTCTCGCTTTATTGTTTCGAAAATACTCAAAAAGTTGGTGTAGATGCGCCTTAGGCTAGTTTAAGGGGCGCTCCTTAAGCGATGTGTCAGTTTTTACGCTGTTAGCAAGCCCTTAAATGTGAAAGGAGCTGATACAGCTCCTTCAAATGGCCCCTCGCAATACCTGTGCGTTATCGCTTGGGGTGTTGTGTTGTGAGTAAATTCTGGGTGACACTTTCTGAACCACTTCGGGCTCCCTTACTTAAACAGAATGTGTCAATTACTATCAAACAAAGTTCCTTCCCGTTGTAACCGCTAAACGCCGAGAGCGCGTTCAAAACAATTGGGTTTGCCTGTTCCTGTCGTAGCTTTTCAACTCTGGCTCATGGTGTATAAACGAGCCGAATCCAAGGAAACTCTCAGGCTGCAACAAACGTTTTCGTCACAACGGAGCAGGATTATAACATATCGCTGATAATTTTCTTCAATTCAGTGACATTCACCACCCCCATAGTTAAACCTTGCAATGATTAACTGCCTATTATCATTTTCACAGATAAAAATCGAAGCACAGTTACTCAGTAAGCTTCTTAGAATACGATGCATAGCTAATAACTTCACCGCCGTTCTTATCCAAGAGGTCTTGATAAACGCCCTAGAGAACCAAGCAGCCGAAATATGCGATGTTATCATGATTGCTTTTCGAGACCGACGTCCCGACTTTGGCTAATGAGTACACCCCCAACTATGCATCAGACAAAAACATGTATAATTTTTTATACAAGTTATTCAATAACAAGAGTCCCACATGAACATTAATTCGCTTTGCGCTGCGCTATTACTCAGCATCGTCTCATCAGCTACAGCAGCTGAAAACATTCGTATTCAATATTCTCTCATAGAGACAACTCATGAAAAAATCGCCCAACAATCGATTCAAAGCAGCGATGTAAACACCATCTTTGTTGAGCTGTCTCAGGCCTACTTTCCATTTGATAAAGCTCTCACGCTGGTTTACGGCGGAGAAGATGGTCCAATGTATGATCCTGATACACACACAATATACGTTCCTTACACTTTTTATTTGGAGTCGCTCAATTACTTCTCCAATAATCAGTATGGAGAACGCTTCGGAAAATCCCCAAAAACAGGGGCGCTAGATACGTTATTGCACACTTTACTTCATGAAGCTGGACATGCTTACATCGAAGATCAAAGCATCCCTGTTCTCGGAAAAGAAGAAGATGCGGTCGATAATTTTGCCACTATTTTAATGATTGACTTCCTAGAAGATGGCGCAGATATGGCCATTAGCGCCGCCGACATGTTCGCATTCGAATCCGACGACAGACCGGACTACTACGATTTTGGCGAGTACATTGACGAACACAGCTTTGATTTGCAGCGTTACTTTTCAACGTTATGTTTGGTGTACGGTAGTGATCCTGAGCAATACAAAGCCTTACTCGATGAAGTAGAAAAAGACTACCTGCGTGATCGCAAAGAGTTCTGCCAATTCAATTACGGCAACATTCGCGACAATTGGCTGCATTACTTGCAAAACAATGAACCAAAAGAAAATTCGCCACGTAAAAGCGATTAGAAAATCTCAAACAAGAAAACCGCAATGACAAAACTCATCATATTTTATGACGGAACCTGCCCGCTTTGTGCCAAAGAGATGAAGGCGCTAAAACAACGCGATGCCAAGCAGCACATCAAAACCGTCGATATCTATAGTGATGCATTCTCAGATTATCCGCAGATCGATCCTGAACAAGCCAACACCATTTTGCACGCCCTCAACGAAAAGGGGGAACTTCTGCTTGGGTTGGACGTGACTCATCATGCGTGGCAATTAGTTGGTCGCGGTTGGCTCTACGCTCCACTGCGTTGGCTCCTCGTTAAACCTGTTGCTGACTGGCTTTACCTCAAATTCGCAAAGAATAGGTATCGCGTCTCATATTGGTTAACAGGGACTTCTCGTTGCAATAGTGGGTCGTGTTCACGTTAATTGTGATCCCGCTTAAAAATGCTACGACCTTAGTCTAAATTTATAAACTTCCAGTACTTCTGATTGATTAACTCGGTTAATCTCTAAGCATTACAACAATAAGTATTAATAATTTTATCAGGCAAGCTTATTCAGCTTGTCACTTGTAACGCTGCGCCGAGAGAAGGACGTCTCTATGAATCTGACGATCAGAAAACGACTATATATCCTTTCAATAATTCCAATTCTAACCATGGCAATAGGCATGATGTGGTTCACCTATCTACAAACCACAGCCTACAACGAACACGAGATTGAGCAGACTCGAAGTCAAATGATGGAGATGAAAAAAGCCGAGCTCAAAAACTACGTCCAAATGGCGCGCTCCGCCGTCGAACCACTACTCGCTCAAAATGCCCCACTTGAAGAAGCATTGCCTATCTTGAAACAGTTGGAGTTTGGTCAATCCGGCTACATCTTCGGTTACGATTCAAAAGGCGTGCGTGTCGTGGTGGGTAAAAACACCAAAGGCATCGGAGAGAACTTCTATAACTTGCAGGACAAGAAAGGCAATTACCTGATTCAGGATTTGATCAAAAATTCCAAAACTGGTGAGTTCACGACTTATTACTTCCCGAAACTCGGTCAGAACGAAGCACTACCGAAATTGAGCTACTCAGTCTTTATTCCTGAATGGGATTTGATGTTGGGTACGGGCTTCTACACTGACGATATCGACGCGATTGTGGCAAACATGGAAGAAGCCGCGCATCAGGCTCTCAACACCACACTGACGGCAATTGCTCTGTTCTGTGTCTCGATTGCAGCCATCGTCGCAGTCTTCGCGGTGTTTGTTAACCGCAGTATCATGAAGCCTATTGAGCAGTTTGATGCCTCGATTCACTCTTTCGCGCAAGGCGATGCAGACTTAACCGCACGCATGGAAGAATCGAGCGTGCCGGAGTTCACCCAGCTGAGCCGAAACTTCAATATCTTCGTTGAAAGCCTGCAAGGCATAATCAAGAGCGTTAGCCACGTAGGACAAGAAGTGGTTTCAGAGACTAACGAGATGTCACAGCGTGCATCGCAAGTGGATGAATTAGCTTCTGGTCAACGTGAAGAGACCGAACAAGTCGCAGCGGCAATGACCGAGATGACAGCAACGGCGCACGAGATTTCAAACAACGCTAACCAAGCAGCGCAATCAGCCAGAGACGCCGACGAAAATTCACAGCAAGCGAAACACATTGTTGATTCCGCAGCGAACTCTGTTGAAGCGCTCGCGCTAGAGGTGTCGGAAGCCAGCACGGTGATTTCTCGTTTAGAAAGCGATGTACAGAACATTTCTTCTTCGCTAGAAGTGATTCAAGACATCGCCGAACAAACCAACCTATTGGCACTGAATGCAGCCATTGAAGCAGCCCGTGCAGGCGAACAAGGTCGCGGCTTCGCAGTCGTTGCCGATGAGGTTCGCAAACTGGCAAGTCGCACTCAAGACAGCACAGGCGAAATTCACCAAATGATTGAGCAGTTGAAGTCTGGCTCGGATGCAGCAGTGAAAGCCATGGGTTCAAGCCAAGCGCGCGGTGAAGCAACGGTTGAAGAAGCACGAGCAGCCTCTGCCGCACTGCAAGAAATCCAAGCCGCAATTGCTAACATCATGGACATGAACACCTTGATCGCAACGGCAACCGAAGAGCAAAGCCAAGTTGGGCAAGAGATTTCACAACGCATCGAAGTGATCTCTCAACAAAGCAGTCAGTCGGCAAGCCTTGCGAATCAAAACCGTGCAGGCAGTGGCAACCTTAACCACAAAGCCAACGAACTGTACGACTTGGTCGGTCGCTTTACGGTCTAGAGCTTTCCTCAAACACTCAACATGCAAACAGCGACGCCAAAACGTCGCTGTTTTTATTTCTGCTATCATAATGCGACTTAGCTATAATGCCGCCAACTTAGCTCCCATAAGGGCAAAACAAGATGATTATTATGACCACCAATTTCGGTGACATCGAGATTGAACTGAACCTAGAACGAGCGCCAGTTAGCTCAAAGAACTTCAAAAAATACTGTGAAGATGGCTTCTACAACGACACCATTTTCCACCGCGTTATCGACGGCTTTATGATTCAAGGTGGCGGTCATACCGAAGACATGGCAGAAAAGCAAACGCGCGGACCAATCGCGAACGAAGCAAACCGTGGTCTAAAGAACCTTGTTGGCACTATCGCAATGGCGCGTACCGATGCTCCGCACTCTGCAACGGCACAGTTCTTCATTAACTTGGAAGACAATGATTTCCTAGACCACACCGCAACCACCAACCTAGGCTGGGGCTACGCCGTGTTTGGTAAAGTGACTGCGGGTATGGATGTCGTAAACCGCATCGCGAAAGTGAAAACGACCTCTAAGCTTGGTCACGATGATGTGCCTTGCGATCCAATCATTATCGAGAAAGTGACGATCAGCGAATAAGCCCATTCATCTCTTCGGAGAAATCGTCGCTATAAAACGACAAAAGCGCCTAACGTCTTATGACCTAGGCGCTTTTTGTTGCTGAAAAAATGAGCAGCGAGTTTACAGTGTAAAGAGTGAGCAGTTCTAGCGATTACATCCCTTTGAACAAACTTTGAGATGCACGGCTCACAGCGAGCTTAGTTTCTCCAACGTGAACAAACATTCTGCCAGCAAAGTCTTTGTTTACTTTGCTAATTTTGCACACTTGCACCACGCTTGAACGGTGCACTTGCCAGAACTGTTCTGGGTTAAGCTGCCCTATCAACTCTTTCAACGATGTACGAATCAAATACTCCTGCACTTTGCCTTGTCCTTGTTGGGCATACACAGAAACGTATTTTTCTTCCGCTTTGAAATACAACACATCAGACGTGGCGATCAGATGAATATCTTCCCCTTGCGTCGCTTTAATCCACTGAAGGTATTGCGGCGTTTGTGGCGCGGATAATTGCTGCAACTGCTCTAATAGGCTGCTCATCTGCACATTACTGCTTTCTTGCTCTCGCTTAGCAAGGCGTGCTTTCACTCTTTCACACGTCGTCAGGAGGCGCTCATCCGAGATAGGCTTGAGCAAATAATCGGCGGCATTTTGTTCAAAGGCTTTGATGGCGTAATCATCGTACGCGGTGACAAACACAATCAAAGGTGGATTGGCGAGTTGATTGAGTTTTTGCGCTAATGTCATGCCATCCAAAACTGGCATACGAATATCGAGAAACGCAATATCAGGTTGACTTTGCTCAATGGCTTGCAACGCTTGTTCACCATCGGCGACTTTGGCTATCACCTCTAGCTCTGGCCACACTTCAGCTAGGCTTTTATCAAGATGACGCCTCAATAACGGTTCATCATCAGCAATAATGGCAGTAAACCCTGTATTCATTCCTTTCTTCCTTGATTACGATTCCATTGGCCAGCTCAGGCGAACACAAACGCCACCCTGAGCAGACTCACTGATAGAAACCTCTCCTTGCCCGGCGAACAAAGCTTCCACTCGCTGCTTGAGATTACTTAGACCCACGCCAGAGCCCATGTGCCCACTCACGTGATTTAAGCCAACACCTGTGTCTCTGACTTCAATCAGCAAGTTCTGTTGTTTGCGCTTAATCAGCAAACGGACTTCACCGCCTTCTCGCTTCGGCTCAATACCATGGATGATGGCGTTTTCGATTAAGGGTTGAAGCATCATCGGCGGTAACTCGGTTCTACCTAGCCCCTCTTCTACCTCAATCTTGTAACTGAGTCGGTCACCTAAACGGGTTTGCTGAATGCCTAAGTAAGCCTCAATTAACGCCGTTTCATTGTCTATGGTAGTGTGCTCTTCACGTGAGCTTTTGAGCGTTGCACGCAGTAGCGCGGTTAACTGTTCTAGCATCAGCTTAGCTTTATCAACATCTTGCGACATGAGCGCACTGATATTTGCCAAGGTATTAAATAGAAAATGCGGCTCAATCTGGCTTTGCATCTGCTTAAGCTGACTCAGCAACAGCGCACGATCTTGCTCTGCTTTCTCGCGTTTGATGGCCTCTAGCTCTCTTTGAGCGATCGCATGTTGTTCGCGTGAGTAGAAATAGAAAAAGCACATGGCACTGAATAACAATCCCATGAGACCAACCGACAGCATACTTGAAATACCGAAGTATTCCCCAAGCCAAAGCTGGGCGTTCACCACACCAAACAATAGGCAAGCCGTCAGCGAGATAGCCACTTCCGCCAAACGAGGAATGGTAGGAAACAGGCGGTCGACAAGCCATGAGAAGAAGATAGCCGAATAGCCAAATCCAAAGCTAACCGCTACATGAATGTAAAATGGACCGCCCCAAACAGAAAGCGTCATTGCTGCGATAAAGAGACAAAATGCCGTGGTCACTAATAAGCTACGCGGCCATCCACTTTTCACCACTGATTTTGCTGAACTCATTTAGAATTTCCCTTTGATGTTAAATACAATCATATGCTTATCATTGATTTGTGCGTAAGCAGATTGGTCGTCTCCGGTTAAAAAGCGTGCGGCAACTTCCACTTCTACACTTTGATCGCCGGTATCAATCCATTGGTAGTTAAGCCACTGCGTGACGATCACACCACCATCTTGTGGCGACAGCATCACATCCAACGTAGGGGTTACATCACTTAGCCAGCCCATATCCGCTTCGCCGTTCCATGCAGCCCATGCTTCTACATCCCAACTCCAGTGCAGCATTAGGTTATGCTGAACGATATTGGCATGTTGAAACCCTTGGGCGTAGCTTGTCGCAAGTAGAGCACTGCTAGCCAACAAAGAGTTGTTAGAATCGGGGATCTGAGAGAGTAATTCGCCACGCTCTATTGCTTGCTGCCATTCGCTTTTCGACCATGCTCGGCTGTCGTACCAATATTCAGCAATCACGTTGTGTCCGGCTTGGTTTGCCCAGTTCATCCCAACTAAAGCTTGGAATGCGCTTCCCTGTTCCTCAACTGAAACGGGTTGGTAAAGATCACCCTGCTGAAACTGATAGCCGACACTTTGCTTTTGCCACAGCATGGAACCGTGCATGGCGATGGATTCATCCCACACGGCGATGGCACTGGCGCCAAGTAAACCTCGGCGCACATCATCGTAATAACCAATAAGTTGATACTCGGTATCACCCACCAGCGCATAACGACGAATACCAACACCTTGTTGCTCTGCGGCTTGATCCAGTGCACTTTGGTCTTGCTGCCCCCAGCTTGAATCCGTTGCAATCACCGTCCACTCGCCTGCCATATCGTAGTGTGAGAGTGAAAACACACCCGCTCCTTCTTCTGCTACTAAGCCAACAGGATTTTGTCGATAAGGCTTAAACAGATCCAAAGGTCGGTAGCCATAACCCACGCCCCAATCCACGCGTAACTTACCCAAACTCACATCAAGAGTGGTATCACCGACTTGCCACTCCCCTAGCCAAGCCAGCTCTCGAATCAGCAATTGATTATCAGCTTCACTCCACCAATCACTCTCTCCTTGTTGATTGAGGTACAATCCTTGGCTGTACAGAGCAAACAAGCCACTGAAGTTCTGATAATTCACCTGTACATCCAACAATGCATTAAGTGAATCACGAGAACTGCCCTGCGCCTGCATAAATGCGCTATCACGCTGCTTGGCCGTTTCGTAACTGACAGCCCAATCCCACTCAAAACTCAGCTCATCATTGGCAAAAACTGGGGCTGCTGTGCCCACACACAAGGACGCAGCAATCAACAAACTGGTGCTTTTGTTAAGGTTAGGCTGGCGCGATTTCATGTGACTTCCTTGCTCGTTTTTATGGTTCTATTTACGAAGCTCAGACTAAAGCTGAGTCGTGTTGGCTTTTGGCAAATAACTTGGGTTGTAGAACTTGTTATCCAGCTGCCAAGGCACGATTTCTTGGTACTCGATAACGGTCTTTTTGCTCGGCTGAATGCTATCAAGCAAAGTCATCTCACTGACGTAGTCTTCACCGTTGTCGCTTGCACGTCCGTATTGCGATTGCTTGGCGAGTTTGCCAGAACGCAAGTAGAGATCAGCTTTAATTGGAAACGCATCTTGCTCAGACAACCACAAGTCGATCTTCTGATAGCTCGCCCCTTTGGTTTTCGCGGTTAACGCAAGGTGATAAGCCGAGACACTTTCTCCGTTCACCGAAACAGTTTCTGTCGCTTTCCATTCACCTAGATAATCTTGGCTCCACGTCAGCGTTGATATGTCACCGATAGACGCTTCACCAAGCAGTTTTTGCATTGGCGTAATGCGAATCGGACGGCGGCTCTTTGGCATTTGCAGCCAGTAGTTATCGCCCATCATCAGCATCTTTTGCCCAGCTTCAACCGCCGATTTGAACACCACCAGCGATTCACGATTTGGACGCGTGTACACATGGTAAAGGCGGGTTTTATCTAACTCTTGGTCTTGATATAAGCGCACCAGTGACACCACTTTGGAGGAGTCATCTTGCAAGCGGTAGCTATCCGCTTTTTCAATCAATTGCGCGACTTGCTGTGCATCTAGCGCTGTTTCATTCGCACTGGCATTCATGCATGCAACGCTGCTTACCATCAACAGTGAAATTGGTAATAGTGATTTGAAATTAAACATAAATCAGTGCCTCCGTAATTGGCTTGTTCACCCCTTTGCGTGCCGAGAAAAACGCCGCAACCAAACAAATCATCAATACTGCGAATCCTGCTATAGCCACCAGCTCCCAAGAGAAGTAAATCGTTAATGGGTAACCTTCTGTGCGTCCTGGCGGTGGCGGCATTTGCACATCCACGACCATCAGTAAGACGGTGACTAACGCAGTGAACAAAGCGCCGATTAAGCTGCCAATCACCGCAAGTAACCCTGCTTCGCGCAAGAACCCAGCAATAATTTCGCGAGGGTAGCTACCAAGTGCTGACAAGGTGCCAATTTCACGGGTGCGTTCCGTTACCGACATGGTCATGGTGTTAAACAGGGCGACAAATACCACCAGTGCCATTACTGCACCCATGATGCCGAAGATACGGTCGTACAAATCTTTCACTTTGAGATAGAAGAACGCGCGTTCTTGCCAAGGCGTAATCTCAATATCTTGATCACCAAAGTTCTGCTTTTGCTTACTCAGAACCGAAGCCACTTGTTGCTCGACTTGGTTAGTTAAACTGGTGTCGAACAGGAAGACAGATAACGCACTGACTTTGTCTGAACCGAGCAGCGATTGCGCGCTGTTGATGTGCACGTACAGCTGGCGTTTATCAAGCTCTGGTACGCCTGTTGAATAGATGCCACGTACTTTGAAGTCATACGCATTCAATGCGCCATCGGTAGTGGTCGCCAGCAAGGTAATCCAATCGCCAACGTGCACGCTTAGGTTGTTCGCCAAATCAACGCCGAGCATCACTTCTGGCTCTGCAGGGTCATAACGCGATGCATGAATGTTTGACAGCGTTTGCCCTTCGCGCACGTCCAAAAACGGTCCTTTCATATCGAATTCACGCTCGTTCACGCCAATGCCGATAAAGATTGAGGACTTGTTGCCGTTGGAAATCAAGCCGCTGAACTCAACTCGTGGCTGCACGCCTCGCACTTCGTTTAAACCGATCAATTTCTTGGTGATGTCGTCGGCGTGAGTTAAACCGTTACTCAGTGGCATCTCTTCTTCTTTAGCGAAGTAACCCGGCGTGGTTAACGTCAGATGCCCCGTGTCACGCGCTGTCGACTCTTTCAAACTGTCGTAGGTGTACAGACCAAAACCACCCGCACTGGTTAATGCAAACACGGCAATGGCGATGATCAGCATCGACAATAAACTGCGGCGGCGATTGCGTTGCAGGTTCAACCAAGCAAGGCGAACCGAAACAGGAATTAGCTTGCCCATGAAACCTCCTCCACACTTGCGTGCGTTTGGGTAATTTTGCCGTCCACCAACTCAATGGTGCGATCGCAGCGAGATGCCATACGAGGGTCGTGTGTAGCGACGATAAAAGTGGTGCCAAGCTCGTGTCCGAGCCCTTTCATAATGTCGATGACCTTGTTAGCAGTTTGACTATCAAGACTTGCGGTTGGCTCATCGGCAATCACCAATGCCGGTTTGTGCACTAAGGCGCGTGCAATTGCCACACGCTGCTGCTGGCCGCCTGATAGGTTATCGGGCATGTGATGAATAAACTCGCCTAAGCCAACGTGCTCTAACATTTGTGTGGCGAGCTCGGTTTGTTCTACTTTTGAAAAGCCATTGAGATGTAGCGGATACGCCACGTTCTCTAGTGCCGTCATCACGGGGACAAGGTTGAATTTTTGGAACACAAAGCCAAGCTTTTCACGGCGCATTTTCGCAGCCTGCATTTGTTCGGTTGGGTATGGGCTGCCTGCAAATGTCACCTGACCTTGGTATTGAGTATCCAGCATGCCAAGCACGTTAAGTAAGGTGCTTTTGCCTGAGCCCGACGGCCCGCATAATGCCACCATTTCGCCGGCAAATACTTCACCAGAAACGTCTCGCAATGCACGCACCGTTTGGCTGCCAAGGGCGTAATCGCGACTGAGTTGATTAAAAACGATCATGACGCCTCCCTAATATTTCGCTAGCAGCGCTTTCGCGGTTTGCGTTTCTAGATTGCTGTCGCCCAATTGCTCCATTTGCGCTAACCATGTTTTAGCTTGTTGAACGTCTTCAGCGCGCAGTGCCGCTTCAATGGCGTAGCGATAAATCCACGAAGTAGCCGCGAAAGGTTGTTGGCTAAAACTCGGTTCATCGAGCAATGAAAGGTACAGCTCGTAGCCACGCTCAAAGTGATTGAACATGTCTGGCAGAGAAGTAAAGGTTGTGGCTGCCATGGCGGTGGCCAGTTGGTATTCAGGTAAGCCTTGTAAGCGTTGTTGCTCTTGCAGTGGTACTGGCTGATTCGCCATTAGGTCCAAACCTTTTTGGATTGTGGCAAGACCGCGCTCGGTGAACTTCATCTTGTTCCAAGGCATAAACGCCTCACGACCTTGCAACGTCTCCGCACTACCTAAGTAAACCAAGGTCACCGGCGTTGCGCCTTGCTCTTCGAGTTGTTTAGATAATTCGCCGTAAATGGTATCAACTAAGCCAGAGTCACCCTGCGCCGCTTGGTTGAATAGACTGAGTGTGCGCTCGCTTGGGTTAGCCAGAGCCAGATTGCTGCTAAGTGCAAATGCGGCGATAAACGTACTTGCCAGTTTAAGAGCTTTGATTGAGCGAGATTGAGAAACCATCATGTACTGTCCTTAGTTGAACGTGATTTGATGGTTTCAGATTAAGGGAGAAGATCGCACGCTGCTTTTGCATGCGACCAATGGCAGTTATGCGGAGTGAATGGTATTGAGAGAGGATGAATGACATTCACTTAAACAGAAAATACAATTCCGCTCATTCGTAACTCTACATTTTTACGGCAGTCACAATAAAAACACTGGCTTAAAATCTGAGGCTAGTGTATTTATCCATCCCACAGCTACCCATAACAGACGTGTCGCACTCTCCTTTCTTACACACCTTTGCATGGTGTCTGTTGTTTCCAAATCGAGATTCTTAGCATCGGAATAGTTTGAACTCTTCGAGTTTTAGTTGTTTTCGCACTCAAAATAGGTGCGTTATTAGGTCGTTGAAAATGAATAAGCGTTATTTCCCAAGAGTTGATTTGCCACTACTCATGGCGATCATTCCGATCATGCTGTTAAGTTCGCTCACTCTCTGGAGTGCCAGTAGCTTTAATGAGGCGATGCTCTTCAAACATTTGGCGCGCTGCGGACTGACATTAGTTTGCATCTTGGCCATGTCCTCGATTCCAGCGTCCAGCTATCAGCGCTCAGCTCCATATCTCTACATTATTGCGGTTGCTCTGCTACTTGCTGTCGCTTTATTTGGTGATAGCACCAATGGCTCTCAACGTTGGCTCGATATCGGCTTCTTCCGCTTTCAACCGTCTGAGCTAATCAAGCTTTCCATTCCAATCATGATCGCCTGGATGCTTCATATTGAAGGAGGTCGACCAGACAGTCGGAAAATTGCGCTTTGCTTACTTATTACAATGATTCCTGCCGGGTTAATCGCGCTACAACCGGATTTAGACGGTGCAGTTTTTACCATCATTTATGCATTGTTCGTTTTGTTTTTGGCTGGCATGAGCTGGAAAATAATCTGCGGGTTTATTGCGAGCATTTTAACGTTAGCACCTATTTTATGGTTCTTCGTTATGGAAACCTATCAAAAGAGCCGTGTAACACAGTTCTTGCACCCTGAGTCCGATCCACTGGGTTCGGGTTACCAAATCATCCAATCTTTGATTGCGATTGGCTCAGGCGGTATGAAAGGCAAAGGTTGGATGAATGCAACGCAGGGAACACTTGGCTTTATTCCAGAAAGTCATACGGACTTTATTTTTTCGACCTATGCAGAAGAATGGGGCTTTGTTGGCAGTTTAGTCTTACTCGCATTGTACTTGTTTATTACTGCACGCGTTATGTTGCTTGCATGTCAGTCTGACCACTTTTTTAGTCGGCTGGTAAGTGGCGCATTAGCGATGAGCTTTTTTCTGTATGCTTTTATCAATACGGGCATGGTGAGTGGCTTGTTGCCAGTAATGGGTAGCCCACTTCCCTTCTTTAGCTATGGCGGCACGGCGATGCTAACTCAAGGTATCTGTTTTGGTGTAATCATGTCGCTGTGTTATTCCAAATATCGTAACGCATAGCTCTGCTTGAGAAAAAGCGATCAAAAAAGGCTTCCCTAAAGAAGCCTTTTTACAACGATATGAGCGAATTAATTACAGCTCTGCGTTGTGGTAAACCTGCTGAACATCATCACAGTCATCTAGAAGATCTAGGAATTTCTGGAACTTCTCAGCATCTTCACCCGATACAGGCGTATGAGTTTGCGGAACGAATGTGATTTCTTCAACATCGATCGTTAGATCTGGGAATGCACCGTTAAGCGCAGTTTTTGTTTTGAAGAATTCTGTGTGAGGTGCGAATACAGTGATAACACCGTCTTCTAGCTCAACGTCAGTAACGTCTACGTCTTCCATCATTAGCGTTTCTAGGATGATTTCATCATCGTCGCCTTTGAACTGGAATACCGCTTGGTGGTCGAACATGTGAGAAACCGAGCCCTCAACACCAATTTTCGCACCGACTTTCACAAAGCATTGGCGTACATCTTGGAAAGTACGGTTGCCGTTGTCTGTTAGACAGTCAACGATAACGCTAGTACCGCCAGGGCCGAAGCCTTCGTAACGTGCTGGAGTGTAGTCTTCACCACCGCCACCGTTCGCTTTGTCGATCGCTTTATCGATAACGTGCGCAGGAACTTGGTCTTTTTTCGCTTTTGCGATCAGGTGTTTCAAAGACAAGTTCATGTCTGGATCACCACCACCGTTTTTCGCGCACATGTAAATTTCTTTACCGTATTTGGAATAAACTTTAATTTTCGCGCCTGCAGTTTTCGCCATAGAGGCTTTGCGCACTTCAAAACTTCTTCCCATCGGGATGTCTCTCTAAATTCAAATTTAATGCGAAGGATTTTAGCAAAAAGCGAAACCTTTTCAATTTCGCTTAGCAAAGGAATAGGGAGGTTACCTCATTCGTCGCATTGGATTGAACCATTGCCACGGTTCGCGTTAAGCGACACCCATTACTCGTTTGTACTTTTCGACCGATTGCTGGAAAAACGCCTTTTCATCAGCATCGTTAATCTTGGACAACTGTTCTTCTATTGCTTCAGGACCAGATTTGGCCTCTCTGAGCTTCCAAACCAAAAACGACGCCTGCTTATCCAGTTCGATTTTGTTTTTTTCGTCAGGCGGCAATAGGGATAGATTAAACGACATTCACAGCCTCAAGGTACTTTAAATACTAGCCGGGCACTATATCACACAGAGTTACAATTACAGAATAGAAACGCACTTAACTTGATCGATTTCAAGTTAACTATTTAGGCACAGCGCTGATTTTCAGTGCTTTTGGTAAATGCTGTTCGAATATTTGTTGTAATCGAGTCTTGGTAACGGGTTTAGCCACGAACTCGTTCATCCCAACATCGAAGCAATGTTGCTGATCCTCTTTAATGACATTGGCACTTAGCGCAATAATTGGAACGTGTTTCCCCCACTCTCCCATTTTTCGAATTCGTTCCGTAGCAATAAACCCATCCATCACAGGCATTTGGCAGTCCATAAAAATCAAATCGAAAGGCTGCTGATCACACAGCTGCAATGCTTCTTCGCCATGGTTGGCGACACTCACTCGCACACCCAGTTTTTCTAACATGATGCGAACTACCTTCTGATTGACGATGGTATCTTCAACAACCAGTACCCAAGGTTTATCATTATCTTGAGGGCTGATTTCGTTGTCTTCCGCTTTCCGGAAATCTAATACATTAAGTTGGTCGGTATAGGTCGATTGCGCATTTATTACAGCAACAGGAATCGAAAATTCAAAACAGCTTCCCAGCCCAAGCTCACTTGTTAGTTGTATTTCCCCTCCCATCAAGTTAACCAACTGTGCAGCTATCGCCAAACCAAGCCCTGTCCCACCATACTTTCTGGTGGTACTACCATCAGCTTGTTGGAAGCGTTCGAAGATTGCTTGTTGGTGCTCTTTCGCAATACCAATACCAGAATCCACAACTCGAAACCGGATATGAGCGGTCTCTCCATCAAGTCGAGATAACGCTACAAGAAGCTTCACATGGCCGCGCTCGGTAAATTTAATCGCGTTGCTCAACAAATTGTTCAGAACTTGTTTCAATCGTGTGGCATCACCTTGCACTTCCATTGGCAAGTGAGGATCAATATCGCTGAGCAGCTGTAAGTTTTTCTGCTTGGCTTTGACACTATGTAAACTGATGACATCGTCAAGTAGCTCGCGAAGATCATAGCTCGTGTATTCCAGCTCTACTTTGCCAGCTTCAACTTTAGAGAAGTCCAAAATGTCGTCGATTATCGTCATTAGTGAGTGAGAAGAACTGTCAATGATCTCTACAAACTCTTTTTGCTGGGGATCGAGGTCGGTGTCATTGAGCAACGACGACACACCAATAATGCCATTCATCGGTGTGCGGATCTCATGGCTCATAGTGGCAAGAAACTCACTTTTTTTACGATTAGCGACTTCTGCCCTATCGCGTTCAGCCTCTAACTCAGTCTGGTGCTCTTTCACTTTCTCAACACTTCGGTTGTATTTCTCTGCCAAAACACTCACTTCATCAAAGCACCATCGTTTAGGGAGAGTCACTTTACTCGGCACTGTACCGCCACGAAAATCGCTCACCGCACCAGACAGCAATTGTAACGGATTGACCAACAAGCGAAACGCCACCCAAAGAACACCAATGATGAGGACAAGAATTTTGATCGCTTCTGTCGTAAGTAGAAAAAAGAACTGCTGCCAAAGATCTTCATATATCGCGCTAAGATCCGATTGAACCGTTAATATCGCGAGATCATACGTTTTATCGCCGACCCGATACTGCATCGGCCAGCTTCTCTCGACAACATCCTCAGAAAGCGCCGAACCTAATTCAATGATAACTTCGTCTTCACTAGCAATACGTAAGTAGTCCACCGAGGGCATACGCATTGCACCTTGAGCTTGTGTCAGCAACAGCTCCCTATCCTCTACCCACAAACTCGCAGAAAAGCTCGATAAATAGCTAGACTCAACCTGCTTTAATTCAACATCTAAATGGGCTAAATCTTCGTGAAAAACTCGATATAAGCTCACTGTAGAAATGATGACCGTAAAGATTAAACTCAACGTTAATACCGCCAACATAAGTTGGTTGCCAATACTAAAACGACGTTGAGATCGCTCTTTTTCATCCATATGAAACCGCTCCGATAAACTTGCGCTACTCTAAATATAGCTACGCACAAATAATAATCGAGGATACGATGAAAAGACTTCTACTTAGATTGGCTTTTAGCTTAATTGTTGTAAGTTCTCATGTGACCGCAAATCAAGTGAACTATTACGTCATTGCTGAACAAGCTCGACCATTTCAAATTGAACAACAGGGACAAATGCACTCCGGAATTGTGACCGATATCGTCAGCGCTATCTTCGCGGAGTCGGATTACCAAGTGAATTATCATACTTATCCATTTAAACGTATGATTTCCATATTGGAAGAAGGCGCTGAGCCAAACTGGTTAACTTATGGCAGCCCGAACTGGGGCAAGGTGCAATCGGAAAATTTATCTGAGGAGCCCATTTACACTGTAAAACATGTACTGGTGTCGAGTAGCGAGAAGCCTTTAGAATTCAAAAATATGGATACGATGCATGGTCGTTCTATTGTATTACTGCTGGGGTTTGATTATCCAAATTTAACACCGTTCTTTGAAAATGGCAGTGTCAATGAAATGCGTGTGAAAGACTACAACGCCGCATACCGAGTGATAAGCCGAACCCCTGGAGATACAGCTTTTGTCGAGATGGAATCCCGAGTCCTTTACAACTTAAAGCGACTCAATTTGCCGTTAGAGAATTTTCAGATACAGCCTTTCAGCTCGGTTATTCCTGACTACTCAATCTACCTGGCTTTTTCACCTCAAATGCAACCAGAAACTCAAAATTACATCAATACACGACTCGTTGAATTAAAAACCTCAGGGGAAATTGATGAAATCATTCAAAAGTATCAATGAATCAACTCATTAACAAAAACGCCAACGATGATACGTTGGCGTTTTTGTTTCTGGGAAATCTGTAGCACTTACTTAGTGTGGTTAACAAACTTAGGATCAAACATGTGCCCCAATTTACTCGCCTTGGTTTGCAGGTAATGTTGATTACTTGGGTTATTCCCTTCTTGTAATGGCACTCGTTCAATGACGTTAATATCAACCGCTTTTAAGGCGGCGAGCTTGCGTGGGTTATTCGTCATTAGACGCACAGCGTCAATCCCCAAATGCTCTAGCATTCCTTTACAGAACGCGTAATCACGCATATCAGCGGCAAAACCTAAACGCTCATTTGCTTCCACGGTATCTGCGCCATCATCTTGTAAGTGATAGGCACGAATTTTATTAATCAAGCCGATTCCACGCCCTTCTTGACGTAAATAAAGCAGCACGCCACATCCCTCTTTGACGATGTTTTGTAGCGCTCTATTAAGCTGAAAACCACAGTCACAACGCGTGCTAAATAGAGCATCTCCGGTAAGACACTCCGAATGCAACCGAATAAGTGGTGCTGCACTTTTTGTTGGCTCGCCATAGACCAGAGCAAGATGCTCTTTATTTGTCGCGGCTTCAATAAAGCCGTACATCATAAATGTGCCCCACTGGGTGGGCAATTTGGCTTTATCGATAAACTTCACGAGATTGTAAGGCTCAACATGTCTCAGCTCTGCTCGAACATTCATCAGAATCTCTCCTAGATGATTTTCTCCTTTACCATCTCCCCCGTCTCCCCAAAAGGCATCTTTATGAGAATGCTCTGTAAGGCAAGCGTTACCCGTTCTCATTAATTGCTGCGCTAATGGTGGATTTTGTAGAAACTTTTCCCTAACGATGAAAGCCATAACAGCCAACTTTATATCGTCCCAATCGCTTCTGACAAAGTGTTCGTATTTGCGGCTTAAAGCAAACGCTTCGTCAGGGGTGCTTGCGTGCTGAATTTTACTTTGCAACTGAGCATCGAGAAACTTTTGGGCTTGGTAATAATGTTCGCTGGTGGGCCAAGTTTGGGAGGAGATATTGACTGGGGCATGGCAAAAATTTGAGAGAAAACCGTGGGGCTCATCGGGCTCATAAAAAAGGATTTGATCAACCATACTTGCGCTCCTTGCTTTGTGGTTGCGATAATCAACAAAAAGCATATCGCTACTGATATATCTAGTAACACAAGGTCAGATTGTCAAACTTCTTCGGGACGGGACGTGAGTGTGAAACTCGTGCTTTTGAGGCGCAAGACAGATAAATGGAGGGTTTGAATAAGAGAGTAATAGAGTGAAAAAATAAAAAGGGCAGTCCGTCGACTACCCTATGGGTTGCTAAACCAACCTGAGGAGATCAGTGTATCAAGCCAAGCTCCCTTGCTTCTTCAATGGTCAACCCACTTTCACGGATCTCACGTAACGCTTCAATGCGTCTTCTGGCTTCTGCTGATTTCACTGTTTTCTCTGGCTTCACAACGGTTTCCTCATCAGGTAATTCCCATTTGTGAGCGATGTTGGTCATCTCGTCATGGTCGATAGAATTAATGGACATATTTCCTCCGAACACACCATGTTTTCGATGCGTAATCTATAGCAAAACCGGAACAAGGTGGTAAGAAAAACTGTAGGGAAATGTGACCCCTCCCGCCCTTTCGTTAACTCCTTAATAGATTCATCATTTAAGTTTTGCCAAGGGACAAATTTACGATTAAATTTGAGTAATTCCCCCTACGAAAAGTGTGCTGATCTAGCTCTCAATTCTGCTCTTCTTTAGTTTTATCAACGACGCATTACACCACTTCCTGTTTCACCTAACTTTCGAGTCACTTCACTGATTCATGGTTTGATACTTTCTAAAAACCGCCACACCTGATAATGATAATAATTATCTTTTAGATTGGTAAGGTGTTTATATGGATGGTATTAACTTAAGTCATGCATACCACAATGACCCGGTCATCCAGATCCGAGATTTGTGCGTCGATTACATCACTGATAATGGTGATTTTAATGCGGTAAAGTCCGTCAGCTTTGATATCGGCAAAGGCGAAGTATTTGGTCTCGCCGGTGAATCTGGATGTGGTAAAAGCACAATCGCATTCTCAATAAATCGTCTTCATAAGCCGCCAGCGTTCATTTCTGGCGGTAAAATATGGTTTGATGGCAAAGATATCCTTAGTATCTCAGACTCTGAACTGACCGCTCTAAGGTGGAGTGAAATCGCCATGGTGTTCCAGAGCGCGATGAACTCACTCAACCCTGTCTTAACGATACAAGAGCAATTTGCAGATGTGTTACGACATCATCAAGGCCTCACTAACGCTCAAGCAAAAGATAGAGCAGAAAAGTTGTTGGACTTGGTCAATATTCCTAGAGAACGCTTAGCAGAGTATCCTCATCAATTTTCAGGAGGAATGCGTCAGCGCTTGGTGATAGCCATTGCTTTGTCTCTAAATCCAAAACTGATCATTATGGATGAACCCACAACAGCATTAGATGTTGTGGTACAGAGAGAAATTTTACAGCAAATTTATCAGCTTAGAGATGAGTTCGGTTTTTCAGTCCTCTTTATCACTCATGACCTGGCACTCATGAGCCAACTATGTGATCGAATTGCAATCATGCGTCACGGAGAAATCGTCGAAGTCAATCGAGCATACGATATACGCAATCATCCTCAACACCCCTACACGCAAAAGCTATGGGCTTCTTTCCCAAACATCCATGACGTCCACAAACAACCAGAGTTACAAGGAGCGTAACCATGAGCCAGCCTATCATCCAAATGAAAAATGTGATTAAAGAATTCAAAGTGGGCGGTGGTTTAGCGAAAGAGGAAACCTTTCGTGCGCTTCAAGGAGTGACTTTTGATCTGTACGCAGGAAAAACCTTGGCTTTGGTTGGAGAGTCAGGCTGCGGTAAGAGTACTTGCGCTCGTTTAATAACCAAAGTCTATCCTGCAACGGAAGGCGAGATCCTTTTCAATGGCACTGACATAAATGAGATCACGTCACGATCGGCTCTACAAGAATATCGCA
Source organism: Vibrio sp. Vb1018 (assembly GCF_033338775.1). Taxonomy (NCBI): domain Bacteria; kingdom Pseudomonadati; phylum Pseudomonadota; class Gammaproteobacteria; order Vibrionales; family Vibrionaceae; genus Vibrio; species Vibrio sp. Vb1018. The sequence continues at coordinate 21,440 of NZ_JAWOTI010000015.1, read as the reverse complement.
GTAAAGTACAAATGGTGTTTCAAGATCCGTTTGGCTCTCTCAATCCAACTCATACCATTCGCCATCACCTAACACGTCCTTTAAAAATTCATAAACAAGTCAAAAACGAGCGCGACATCCCAGCCCGCTTGGAAGAGCTTCTAAAGCTGGTGGAACTACCTGAAGAGACATTGAATAAGTTCCCTCACGAACTCAGTGGTGGGCAACGTCAGCGAGTAAACTTAGCAAGGGCTTTAGCGGTAGGTTCGCAAATCATTCTTGCGGATGAGCCTACGTCTATGCTGGATGTTTCTATTCGCTTGGGAGTGTTGAATTTAATGCAACGAATGAAGCAAGAACTGGGAATTGGTTTTTTATACATCACACATGATCTGGCGACTGCGCACTACATCGCGGAAGAAACCGCAGTAATGTACAAAGGGCAAATCGTTGAATGGGGCGACACTCATTCAATACTTAAGAATCCGCAGCATCCTTATACTAAGCTGTTGATTTCTGCCGTTCCTGATCCTGACTTACCTTTTGGTAACTTAGTGAAAAATGAGCCAAACTATTCGATAGATGCCGATGAAATTCGTCAACGTAGCAGCATAATTGTCGACGAATTTGATCAAATAGGGCCAAATCACTATGTAAAACAATGGACTGAGGCAGCGTAATGGATTTGAGTACTTGGCAAGATCAAATCGCCATGTGGTACGAACAGCGGAAACATGATCAAGTAGAAAAATTGGAAACGATCTTATATCAGGTGCCTGATGACGTGTTTGGACCCGAATTGAGTGATCTTCAAAGTAAAGCGATTGCTTGCTGGTTGGATGGATGTTTACGCGTGTTTCAACATGCAAGCTACCAAGACCCTCAGAAAGCATATCAAACCTTGCTTTATACGAGTGCAAAGCTTGAACAAGCAGCATGCCAAGTCTCGACTGATATTCTGATCAAAGATTGGTGTTTGAGACGACTTCAGCATCTCACCGTTGTGGCGTTAGAGTTTTGTAATCAGCAGTGTGATCAAAACAAGTGGCAGGAACAAGCCCATAGCTTAATCGAATCACATGTTGCGTTGATGCGTTCATTACATTGGAATGAACCCAAGAAGCATGATCAAGGTTTACCTCATTAGTCCGGAAAAATGATCAAGGCTTAATTAGCGGAATTTTAGGCAAAAAAAAGCGAGTTTCCTGAGGAGAAACTCGCGAAGTCTATTCAGAATGAATGTAACAATATGAGCCAATCTATTAATCATCAGAAAGGACAAAAGGTTGTCTATTCGGGATAAATAGTAGTATTAGGCTTGGCTTCTAATGTCAGTGGTTTGTAAGAGTTAAGTCTGTTTTTTATCATCGAAAGACATTGTTACATTTCAAACCGATACATCACACCTATAGCTTGATACACATCAAGCGACACTTTTAAATCGCCATTTCATCCAAGGCACGAAATACCATTTCATCCATGTGACCATCGAAGATTTGACGACAAACTTTCCGACGCACCGCTAACCCCGCAATCAAGCGCTCGATGGTAAGATGCTTAACATCGTTCTGGGTGTTAAACAGCTCGACGGTTTTACTTAATGTCTCATAAGGAATCGGCTCATCCCCTACCCTTAGCCAATCGAGCTTCTCTATGTAATCTGAGCACTCTTCTTTGATTGAGGCGTACGAGTGCCCTGTCATCGCAGACAAAGCCGTTATACTGCGTTCTAGAGCCTCTGGTGAGGTATATTTAGATAGAGTAATGGTGATCTCATCAGCATTGATCTCTACCAAATGTTTTCTTTGCTTCACGCGTCGCCCTAAATTCCCTCTTGGAGACGGTGCTTTGCGTTGAATGGGCTCAAATTCGCCGTCTATGATGCCTGAGAGCTCCTCAAGCTGTTGTCGGGTTACCATCTCATTACGAAGTGGGTTTGGCAGCGTAGGCGCCATGTTACGCTTTCCTGCGTTGGTCGTTCGCGCTCGTGAATAACGTAAGACCTCTTCGACATCACATTTGATGTCGATCTGGTAGTCCATCACTTTGTCATTTTCGATCATGGTTTCGATCGTCAGGTGATAACCCCACAAATTAACGACGAATAGATCATCATTCCCTTTTCCATCAGACAAACGCTTTAGTTCTCGGATCAGATCCATGGAGAAACGTCGCCATTCAATGTTACGTGCAAGTTTCTGGTTTAACTCACTCAGTAGCATGCAATCCGTGTGACGACGAACCATGCGACTACGGAAGAAAGAGTACAGTTGAAACACCAAAGTATGTTGTTTCAAGATCTCTGGCGGAAACAAGAAGAAATAATCGCGCGTTAACAGCTCTTCATAAAACGAAGGTTCCCAAACTAAAATATATAAGTTTGGCTTGATACGAATTTCACCATCGCTTCCCTCCACAGGTGCCTCTTCAGAGGCCGTGATGGTTCGAGCAAGAAAACGAAAACGATCACTTTTGAAGCCCTCTGGCATGTTTTCACTTAGCCAACGTCCCGTAAGTTCATGGAGCTGAAAATCAGTGAATTCAATGCGATCAATGCTATCGCGAATGGAATCACGAGCTGGGCCACTGTCTTTTTTGCCTCTGAGCGACAAAATATCAGTGATGTATAGCGGCGTTTTGTTTGGTACGTGAGCCGCATCAAGCTGATACTGATCTTTGTGATGATCATGATACTGAACCGTTAACGTGAAGAGAGCGAACAGGGTCATGAGATCATCCACAGTCATGATATTTTTGGATGATCGCGTCTCAATAACGGCTTTAGTGCCAGAGATCGACACCATGGATTTCTGATAACTTTTTCGAGTTCTTGGTGGCGCAAGTGCTTGGTCAATGATCCCAGCCCAATTTGTTGGAGATACAACAAATTGATCGGCTTCATCTTTCATCGTGGGAGGTGTGTTTAACCCGTGCTCATTCAACAAACGTTTGTTTACTTGAGTCTGAGCCAATGCTTTCGAACGTTTTTGTTTTTCGTTCTGACGAACTTTGTCGGTAACGAGACTTGTTGCTCCCAACACAGATATAAGCTGATTGGGATTCACAAATTTATGTAGCATCGTTTTACCAGCAAGTCCCTCTTCAAAACGCACTGGAGTTTGAGTAAATAAACCAATATTTACTGCCGCGCGCAAACGTTGTTGCAGGGCTGCACGTGTGAGTTGCCCATCTGTTGCTTCCACAATCTCTGTGGTTGAAACCAAACCATCCTTGCTGCTGAAGCCTCGTAATGAGATCAGATTAAGCAACTCTAAGATGCTTTTGGTCACCCCTTTGAAATGTTGGTACTGCTCTACCCAATCCGCAGAGGATTCATGTACCTCAAAAAGATGGCCATCTTTGTGGCTTCTCGGTGCTTTAATCAGAATTTTTTCATCAGCCGTCATTTTAGATCCAGATCACACTAGCCGTAGTTGTGCTATGGTTCCGAAGAATAAAGAAAAACAGATCATAAATAAAGAAAAAAGATTGTTTTTAAATAACTGATCTTTTTGATTAATCTGATCTTAATTGATTATATGATCTAATGATCTGGCTTGAAATTTCTCGCTAAGCTTTTGTTCTATAAGACTATTATTTCCATGTGTTTCGGAACTATGATCATAAGAAGTCTGAAAGTATGATCAACAATAACCTGAAAGCATGATCATATTTATTCGTAAGCATGATCATTAAGGTTATGAAAAGATGATCAAAAGAGTCTTGAAACGATGATCATGATGTTTTTACAGGTTATCCACAGATGCAGTATTTAATAATGATCTTCACGATGATTATATTGTGCATTGGTGATGTTATTTATACTCGGATCGATGATCAAGAGCCAATATATCTATCGTTCTGGCGCCCATATTGATGAGATATCACTCATCTGATTAAAATACATTCAAGTCGCTCATATTTAGAAGTAAATCCTAGTCTCTGCTTATTTACAGGAAGCATGATCATGAGAGCGTGATTTATCATAGCAACTTGAGCAATTTCATTGTTCCGGCTTCTATAACGTCAATTTCTGCTCAATCCCCCATTCTGTCTGCACTCAACCGTAAATCAGAGAAGAAAACTCATGCTTCCGAGAGATTCTAAGGCTTGATCATATTTCCGATTAATGGATCTTATTTTATTTGCGTGTTTACACCGTACTCTGCTCTATTTTTCCATGATCATGCTTTCGGATTTGCTTATTAACACGGAAGCATGATCATAAGCATGCCTTGATCATACTTCCATAGATGTTTCGCTGGAACTGCCCTATTTTGCTCGGAGACATGATCAAGGTGTTCAGGTCTTTATTGTTCCGATATTACTTACTATTTATCGTTTAAATTAGGTTGGTCTAACATAACCCGTAATTTAGCTTAAGATTATAATCGTTCCGGTAGAAAATTGATTTACATTGTAAATGAGTGACGCTGTAACACTTTTTATTTTTAAGTTTAGGTGTCCACTTATGAGAAGATTATTTGATTAAAAATAGTTATCTTTTTGACCATAAATCATAAAAGCGTCGATTTGGGTGTTTTTTTATGTGATGGTAATTCAAAATGTTCGTGCACCTTTTTGTTGTTTTTGGTCTTTACTGCTGTACAATTGCAATTATAAATCCTTCCAACGGAATTTGGCATGAAAAGAGAAAAAACGATTGAAAACCTTCTTGAGTTAGCGGAGCTGACTCAGCAGGTTCAAGCTGACCGTATTGAAATTGTTTTAGAAGAGCGAAGCGATAACTACTTCCCACCAATGTCGAAAGCGATGATGGAAACCCGTTCTGGTCTAACTCGCCGTAAGCTCGACGACGCGATTGGTAAAATGGAAGCCGCTGGGCATCAATTTACTAAAAACAACGCGAATCATTATTCAATTACGTTAGAAGAAGCACACATGCTCATGGATGCGGCTGAAGTGCCTAAATTTCATGAGCGTAAAAAGAATTCAGGTAACAAACCTTGGATTATTAATGTGCAGAACCAAAAGGGCGGTACAGGTAAATCAATGACCGCGGTTCATTTAGCGGCATGTTTAGCGCTAAATTTGGATAAACGATACCGTATTTGTTTAATCGACTTAGACCCACAAGGCTCGCTACGTTTATTCCTCAACCCGCAAATCAGCATGGCAGAGCATGATAATATCTATTCTGCGGTAGACATTATGTTGGGTAACGTGCCTGATGGTGTGGAAATTGACAGTGAATTTTTACGTAAAAACGTATTGCTGCCAACGCAATATCCGAACTTAAAGTCGATTTCAGCGTTTCCAGAAGACGCGATGTTTAATGCGGAAGCATGGCAAACGCTATCTGAAGACCCATCACTCGATATCGTCCGTCTGCTGAAAGAGCAACTGATTGATAAAATTGCTGATGACTTCGATATCATTATGATTGATACCGGTCCACACGTTGACCCATTAGTATGGAATGCGATGTATGCATCAAATGCCTTGCTAATTCCTTGTGCGGCTAAGCGTCTGGACTGGGCTTCAACAGTAAACTTCTTCCAGCATTTGCCTACGGTATATGAAATGTTCCCGGAGGACTGGAATGGTCTTGAGTTTGTTCGCTTGATGCCAACCATGTTTGAGGACGACAATAAGAAGCAAGTTTCTGTTTTAACTGAAATGAACTATCTTCTAGGTGACCAAGTTATGATGGCTACTATTCCTCGTAGCCGTGCGTTTGAAACCTGTGCCGATACCTACAGCACAGTATTTGATCTGACAGTAAGCGATTTTGAAGGCGGTAAGAAGACACTAGCTACCGCGCAGGACGCTGTTCATAAAAGCGCACTGGAATTAGAGCGTGTCCTGCACTCTAATTGGCCGTCATTGAATCAGGGGTAATAAGTAAATGGCTTTGAAAACGTCTGAATTAAACGCGAAATTATTTGGCAAAACGAATAAGCGTCGTGTTGTGACTCCGCAAGAGGCGCAAACTGCGGCAAAAGAGAAAGCTCAAACGATTGAACTAGCAGTTGCAGGTGAAAATATTGTTCAGTTTGAACTTGTGCGTATTCCTGCAAATAAAGTTGCGACAGAAACAACAGTATTTGTTGATAACGCTCGTGAGCAATCGTTCTTAAATGAACATGCTTTATCTGATGTTTTAGTCACACTCAAAGAGCGTGGCCAACAATATCCAGCTGTAGGTCGTAGAACTGAAGATGGCAAGATCGAAGTTTTAGATGGTAGCCGTCGTCGCATGTCTTGTATCCTCGCTGAACAAGATTTTTTGGTTTATGTTGCTGACAACATCAATACTGACCATGCTAAGTTTTTGTCTGATGTGGCAAATGCTCACAAGCCGCTCTCTTTATATGAAAAAGGGAAAGAGATGCAGGCTAAGCTTGATAGTGGTGAAGCTGAAGATCAGAAAGCATTGGCAAAAATGTTCCAGTGCAGTGAAGCGTTGGTAAGTGGCGCTTTAAAAGCCGCAGCATTACCGTTAGAACTGCTTCAAGCGTATCCGAATGTTGGCGATCTCGGTCGTCCAACTATCGTGAAACTGCACAAACAGTTTTCAACGCTGACGCCAGAGCAGCAGCAAGAGCTGTTAGATAAATGTCGCTCTAGCGAAGGGTTTTTATGGCAGCGAAGCACAGCTCAAGGCGTTGCTCGTCTGACAAAAGAAGTCACGGAAAGCATCGAAAATTGGATTACTGAACTTGCACCAGCAAAACCTGGCAAGAAGACGGAAAAAGTCGACTTAGTAAAAGGTCGAGCAAGCTATAGCCGAAAAGGTAGCAGCCTGGCGTTGAACTTGAAGAAAGTTGACGACAGCTTAATGGAAGAGATTCTTGCGTTTGTACAAACCAAACTGCAATAACAAATGATGATTGAATCAACCGCCTCCGGGCGGTTTTTTTATATCTGAGAAGCGTCAAATTAAAGATGTGATACCATTGTGTCAGTTCAACGTTGGATAGACAAAATGCAGACACAATCTGATTTCCTTTCATCACTTCAACATCAAGCTCACCAATCTTTCCAAAGGATTGGTGTAGTCATTCAAGGCGAGGCTTCTTGGCAAAATGCGTTGATGTCAGAGTTCCATAAAACGCAGCGCCATCAACGTTGGTTTTCTGTTGGTGATTTTGGTTTGAAAAACGTATCCAGTGTTTCGTCTAAACAAGGGCACATGTTGCTAGGCAGAGAGTGTGACGTTCTATTGTTTGATGCTCGAAATGGCTTTGACGCAAATAGTTTTACCGCCGCGCTTGGCTCATTGGTTGGCGGCGGTTTTCTTATTGTCATTACTGAGCCGCGACAACCAACGAATTTTGCTCAGCAATGGATGCACAAACAATGGGAGAAGCTCGTTGTTATTGAGCAAGACAAACCATTGCCAACGGCTCCAGACATCAAGCAAGCAGAAAAAGAAAGCCACTACACGGAACAAGAACATGCCATTTCTCTAATTGAAAAGGTGGTGACAGGACATCGAAAGCGACCATTAATTTTGACCGCTGATCGTGGGCGCGGAAAAACAAGTGCCCTCGGAATTGCGTGTGCGAACTTATTACAGCAGAAGCCGCTTAGAATCTTAATTACGGCACCATCTATAAAAGCCGTTGAGCCTGTTTACCAACATGCTTTACGTTTACTCCCTAGCGCACAGCGTATTAAGAAGGACAGATTAGAATCAGGGCAGGGAGCCATTCAATTTATTGCTCCAGATGAACTATTATTGAGTCGACCTGAATGTGATTTGTTACTTGTCGATGAAGCGGCTGCAATTCCAGTTCCTATGCTCAAAAGCATTACCGAACATTATCATCGACTCGTTTTTTCTACGACTATTCACGGTTATGAAGGTTGTGGCCGGGGTTTTACGATTAAATTTGTTGATTGGCTTCAGAAACAGCGTTCGGGGATGAAAACATGGCACATGACACAGCCCATCCGCTGGAGCATGAATGATGCGCTCGAATCATGGCTCTATGACGCGTTTTTGTTGGATGCGGAGTTAACGCACCATCAACTTAAACAGGTCGACTCAATTTCCCTTTCTAAAGCCGATAAGAACAATTTGATATCGCAGCCTAGTTTGCTGCGTGAGTGCTTCGCTCTTTTGGTGAATGCTCATTATCAGACCTCGCCGAATGATTTGATTCACCTTTTGCAAGACGACAACAGTCAGCTCTATTTTGCTAAGCAAGATAATGCGGTTGTGGGGGTGATATTAGCGGTCGAAGAGGGGGGCCTTGACGATGAATTGATTGAAGAAATCCAGCTTGGTAAGCGTCGTCCTAAAGGACACTTAGCCCCAATTACGATTGCAAACCACCTAGGATTCCCGAATGTCGCGAATCTATCGACGCTGCGAGTCATGAGAATTGCGGTTCATCCAGCATTGCAAGGCAAAGGCATTGGTCAAAAAATTCTGCAGCAACTTGAGCAAATGGCTGCTAAACACATTGCCTACTTATCCACGAGTTTTGGTGCGACGGAAGAGTTGCTCTATTTCTGGCGACAATCGAACTTCCGTACAATTCGCTTAGGGTCAATGCGCGATGCTGCTAGCGGTTGTTATTCAGTCTTGATGGTCAAACCTTGTAATTCCCAACAGACGGCTTGGGTCGACCAATCTCAGGCGCTATTTGAAGAAATGTTGTCTAACAATGTGGCTGACGTCTATCCAAAATTAGAAGCCCCTATTTTTCGAGCTCTATTGCCGCAACCTTTGGGAATGAGTCCACTTCATCCCGCTAAGTTATTACTAATTGAATGTTATGCTGATGGTGGTAACAGTTATGAGTCTGTGTCTGTGTGGCTTCAACAGTGGTTACTTAATTTAGGTTTGAACTCTGTTTCCGACTTGATGATTAGTAAGCTTTTTCTTAACCGTAGTTGGACTGAATGTGCTCAGCAATTTGGTTTACCTGGAAGAAGGCAAGTTGAGCAGCAGTTAAGGGACGAAGTAAGACACATTTGGAGCGATTTACACTGTAAACAATAAAGGGAAATTTACACTGTAAATGAAATTATTGGGAGCTGATTTTACACTGTAAATCCAGCTCCTTTTTGTTTCAGCGTGTATTTTGATTGAGCTTTAGGTTAAATCGAGTTTTCTCTTAATATCCTGTTTAACCGTTATTGATGGATTACTTTCTTTAGTGACGTGAGCCCTATAATAAGAAATGCGAGGTTTGTTCAGAAAACGGATTTGGTTAGACTGAAAGTGTTGATGGGAAGCAAAGTGGTAAGGGTATGTGGAAGCTGTGTCTTGAGTTATCTGAAGATAAGACCAAGGTGATAGCCCGTCTTCCGGGAGAAGTGGACCTCGGTGGTGAGCTAAATCAAAATGAATTAAACGAGCAGCTCGTCGCAATGAACGCTGAAAGGATGTTTGTTGTTGAGGGGGAAGTCGTTAGGTTCATTAACTGCGCCAAAGAACGTAAAGCCGAAGCTTACGAAGGCATCGTCATTGCGGAAAAACGCAACGCGCAAGTTGAGGTCGAATTATCGAATAATGACATGCTCGCCAGTATGAACGTTGTCGGTGCGTACGGAGGCCGAGGTTTACGTGGCCCCGAGATTGTTCAAGCCCTTGCTCAAGCGCGAGTTTCGAAAGGCATCAACAAACTGGCTTTGAAGAAAGTGTTGGTTGTCAGCACTCAGCTCAAACCCGGCGAAACTTTTTCTCAACCTGTAGCGGTTGGTAAGCAACCTATCAAAGGCAAAGACGCTCTTTTTACTCCTCTCGTTAAAGACATCACCAAACGCATCCTCAAACCCAAAGACGGCCAATCTGCTAGCGACAAAATTGATTTACGTAACCTCGGTGAAACTATCGCGGTTGACGTAGGCGATGAGGTGATGCGCCGCACGCCTGCGACCAAAGGCACGCCTGGCTTTACTGTTCAAGGGCGAGTGATTCCTCCACAAGCCGGGAAAGACAGCCCAATGAAGCCAGGCAAGGGCACCGAGATAAGCAAGCAAGACCCAAACCTATTGATTGCATCGGTATCCGGTACGCCCCTGATTAAAGACAAAACCATCGAAGTTGATAACGCACTCTGCCTCAATAGCGTTGGCGTGAATACAGGCCACGTGAAATTCAAAGGGAATGTGATTATCGGTGGCAACATTGAATCCGGCATGATTGTTAAAGCGACGGGTTCTATTACTGTAGGCGGCTTCATTGAATCGGCTGACGTACAAGCGCAAGGCGACATTCAAGTTGGTAAAGGGATCATTGGCCACACCGTGAGTGATGGCCAGCCAAAGAGTTGTCACGTCAAAACCAAAGGCTCGATTCGAGCCAGCTACGCCCAATATTGTGATTTGCAAGCTGGCGAAGATATTGAGTTGGCGGTGCACAGCATGAATAACGATATTGTTTGTGGTCGCAATCTGACGGTGCTGGATGCGAACGGTAGGAACGGCACGCTCAGCGGCGGAGATGCAAAAGTCGGTGACAAAGTGGTGTGCTTACAATTGGGCGTAGAAGGCGACACCGCCACTAAGGTAGAAGCGTTCGCGCGCTATTCTGCATTTAAGGAGCGATTAGCAGAGCTCAAAGATCAATACAAACGCGCTCAAGAAGGCACGATGGATGTGATTCGTAAAGAGCTCGAATTTAAGAAACGTCCTAAAGCCGAACGTACCGACGAAGAACAAGCTCAGATTGATGTGATGAAAACACAAAACAACGAGCAGCTTGAAGCGATAAAGCAAAAGCTAGAACAAACGGAACATGACTTTGAAGTCGCGTTAGAAGAAAATATTGTCGAAGCCAAAGAGCGTGTCTTCACTCGCGTGACGGTGCAGTTTGGCGACGAGCAAGTAACGACAAAGCGTACTCATGGCGGTTGTTCGTTCCGTTTCAATCAATACGAAATTAAAGTCTCGGCGAACTTGGAAGAAGAGGACGTCGCTGCGGTTTAAGCTTTCTTACTCACTGAGCCCACACGTCGCAACAAGATGTGTGGGCTTTTGTTTATCTACAAATCGACAATGTGCTCTTGATAGTAGTCCGCAAGCGCACCGACTTGGCTGCTACACATTACTTTCATTGCTTGTTTAATGTGTTCTATTGGCCAGTTCCACCATTGGATATTGAGTAGAGTTTCAATCTCTTTATCGCTGAATCGTTGACGTACGACTTGGTTGTTTCCAACCACCACCGAATAAGGTTGGACGTCTCTCGTCACTACTGCGCGTGCTCCGATGACGGCTCCATCGCCGATGTTTACTCCGGGCATGATCATCGCCTCGCTGCCAATCCAAACATCGTTCCCCACCACTGTATCTCCGGCACGCTCGAAACCGTCTTGTACGCCTTCTCCAAAGTCTTCAGGAGAGAAGGGGAAGGTCGAAATCCAGTCAATGCGATGACCTTGGTTTCCTGCCATCATGAAGGTGGCTCCAGAAGCGATGGAACAAAACTTGCCAATGATTAATTTGTCGATGCTATCGGGTTCTCTACTTTGCCATTCTTGAAGTGTGACGGGGTCACCCAACAAGTAGCGTACCGCTTGCTCTTCGAAGCTTTTTTGATGATAGAAGCCCGAGTAATAGCTGTAATCGCCAACGATGATATTGGGATTAGTGATGTGATCTTTAATGACTTGACCTTTTAACCACGTGTCGAAAACACTCATAACTCATCCTTTCAAATTTAGGTTGTACAGAGTTTAGAGGCTTTCTATTATTTCCAGTAGTTTGATTTTAGAGATTCAGAATTACTGTATGGAAATAAAATGGCTCAGCTACGTACCACTTTACGTCGCTTTGTGTGAGGAACGAAGTATTGCTGGTGCAGCAAAGCGACTGAATTGTTCGAATGCGCATGTAAGTCGGCAACTTAAACAGCTTGAAGACATATTGTCGGTGCAGCTTATTCAGCGAACTACGCGCCAGTTTAATTTGACCTACGATGGTTTGCGGTTTTATCAGCAGGTAAAGCAACTGCTCGAAGGCGCTGAGCAGATCAATGAGCAAGTCATGGCAAACGAGATCGTATCGGGAAAATTGAGAATAGCGGCGTCCGCTTCTTTCGGAGCTGCGTTACTCAGCCAAACATTGATCGAGTTTCGATTGCAACATCCACAAGTGAGTGTTGAAGTGATCTTCACAGAGACACCTCTCGACTTGATTGAGGCTGGGTTTGATATCGCATTCTACTTTACCGATACTCCCCCAGAGGGATACGTCGGCCATCAGCTACGCACTTTACACTGTAAACCGATCGCTCATCGCTCGTATTTAGCTGATAAACCAAATGTAAGTACGCCAGAGGAGCTTGGTGACTTAGAGCACATCCTTTATAAAAGTCGTGACTTGGTGTTAGACAAGTGGACGTTTACGCATAAGCAAACTCAACAGCAGTGCAGCATTGAGTTAGAAAGTACGCTGAGTTTTAATCTTGTCCAGTCCATGTTGGATGCTACTTTGGCTGGCTGTGGTGTAGCCATGTTAGATGAATTTGCATTGGCTAAACTCGAACCTGCACAAAAAGAACAACTCGTGAGTTTGCTTCCAGAGTGGCAAACGGATGCGATTTTGCCGCTTTATCTGCTTTACCCAAAGCGTGAGCACTTACCAAGAAGAACGCGAGCGTTCATTGATCACTTTAGGAACATATATTCTGTCGGAGAATAGCGACAACAAACTTAGCAACAATTGAGGAAGTAAAGGAATGCGAAAACACTGTATTGCGATTGGCGGTGGGGGCTGGATGATGGGAGAGAATCCGAGCCCGCTCGATCAATACATTTTGTCTTTGTCTGGTAAGGAGAATCCAAACATTTGTTTTATACCTACAGCCACGGGAGATGCCGATGAAGTGATTGAACGTTTTTACGATGCGAAGCTTAGTGAAAACGTGACCCATTTTCCGCTGTTTAAGTTTGAAGCTGGTTGGAAAGAAACGCTATTTGAACAAGACATCATTTACGTAGGTGGCGGTAATACGCGTTCGATGTTGGCCATTTGGCGCGAATGGGGAATCGATAGAATACTCAAGCAGTGTTATGAACAAGGCATCATCATTTGTGGCATGAGCGCAGGTGCAATTTGTTGGTTTGAGTTTGCGGTGACAGACAGTGATCCCGAAGCATACCAAGTTATGCGTTGTCTTGGATTTATTGACGGTTTGGCTGCGGCGCATTTTTCTCATGTAGGTGAGAAGTTCGAGGTTTTCCAAGCCTTTGCTCGTTCTCAACCGAGCATCACTTGTTATGGCATTCACGATTATGCGGCATTGCACTTTGTTGATGGAAAATTGTTAGCTACTGTCACCAGCTTTCCTGATGCCGGTGTGTTGGTCAAAACAGGTAACGAAGAAAACATATTACGAGGGTGAGCTTCTTCAAATCAGCATTAAAGGCAATAACTACTGACCGGACACAGAAGAAGCTCATGGATTCAGCTAACTTACATTAAGTATCGTGCTTACAGCTCGTAACGCAGACCTAAGTGGTAGTAGCTTTCGTCTGCGTGCGCACCGCCAAACGAGACTTCTTGTCCATTGCTGTAGCCACGCGAGCCGTTACGATCAACGTAGTTTGTGTAGATAGAAGAACGAGGCGTCAGTTTGTATTGCACTTCTAGCGTTGTATCTTTCAGCTCTAGCTCGTCACCATCACTATTTTCTAAAGAACGATAACCAGCACGCAGTGCCCATTTGTCATTTACACTGTAAACCGCCGTCAACTCCATCACTTTGTCGGTGCTGGTTTGTGAGTAATAGCCCTCTAGTTCATCTTCCGAGTACAACGCACCCAACATCAAATCACCTAAGTAGTAACGCGTACCAGCGCCCCAGAATGTGTAATCGGTGTCGTTGCTTTCACGTGCATCACCTTTATTTTTCTGCATCGCTATCACTGGTGCCAAGGTACCCAAATTCCCCATGTCTAGCGTATAACGCAGTGCAGCGTTGTAACCGTAGTCGAGCTCAGAAGTGTTGTTTCCTAAAATGTACGCGACAGAAAAATCGACATTACCTAGGTTGTTTTGGTATTGCAGCGTGCCATCTTGACGGAAAACTTGCGTCGCGGTTTTGTCGACTTTATTCGCTTGGCGCGCCATAGAAACATCGGAAGAAGCGAATACATCACCAATGTCGGTAAACATAATCAATCCAGATGCCACGCGACCACCTGTAATGCGACCATAATCTTTCGCATCAATACCCGTCCATACATAACGTGCGGTCAGAGACGGTTTGTCGTTTACTTGGTTTGCGTATTCAGCGGCACCCACTTGGTATTGCGCTTGGCCGATGATCGACGCGTACTCGTTGATGGTTTGTGAACCGTTTAAACCAATACGGCCATCAAACTCGCCATTTGCATCGCCGTGCTCATCATTTTTACTGGTGACATTGAAACCAAGACGAGAGTAAATATTTAAAACTGACCCATCTTCCGCTTGATACAGCTGCGCTGCCATTGCGTTTGATGCCATCAATGTTGGGAGAAGTAGAGTCAAAATGTGCTTTTTCATGATTAACGACCTTTCATTTCTATTGTTTTAGGTACGACAAAGCCCCTTCCGAGTAACGGAATAAGAAAAATTGTCGTGAAGTAGAGAGAGGGTGCGCCCTTGTTTGCCAAGGACGCGAGCTAGTCCATTCCTATAGGGGAAGAATGATTTAGCTTAAATCGACGTCTTTGCAGCCAAAGAAGTAAGTCGCGAGGAAGCCGACGATGTAAGAGATAAGCAGGCCAGCAACAAACACCATCATTCCCGGGAAGATGCCATTTTCTGATGTCATGAGAGGAATCGCCACGATACCGGACGGGCCAAACACCGTATTAAGACCAACTGGTAAGCCAAGGTAAGAAACTAAACCGATAAAGAAGCCGCCCGCAGCGCCGCCAATACAAGCGGTAACGAATGGTTTTACGCGTGGTAATGTCACGCCGTAAATCAATGGTTCGCCAATGCCTAGAAGGCCAGGAATAATAGCGCCTTTAACTTGAGTGCGCAGTAGAGCGTCTTTTTTGGCTTTGAAATACAGCGCCATTGACGCGCCAACCTGACCGCCACCAGCCATCGCCAGGATAGGGAATAGCGAGTTAAAGCCCTGTGCTTCCATCAATGCGAAGTACACTGGAACAAAACCCTGGTGGATGCCAAATACCACAGAAATTAAGAACAAACCTGCCAAGATTGCAGCGCCTAATGGGTTATCGTTCAAGTTGAGGAACAACCAAGACATCCCTTTAAACAGCTCGCCGCCGATCGGCATGATGATCAAGAAGGTTACCGCACCCATGATCAACAGAGTGATAACGGACGTTAAGATCATGTCCAGATCATCTGGCATGTATTGACGAACCTTACGCTCGACTTGTGCACCGATGATCGCTGCTAAAAGTACGCCGATAATGTTGCCGCGCGGATCAATCGCAAAGCCGAAAAACTCGTTCATGCCAGAGTAAATGCCGGATGTAGCCTCTGGGTTGTAACCCAGCACAAACAAAGAGGCGAGAATGGCACCATTAACACCAGAGCCGCCAAACGCTTGCTGCGCGTTGTAACCAATCAGAATACTTAAGAAAGCAAACAGACCCTTACCAAAGACTTTCATGTAGGCGATCAAATCCAACATAAACTGGCTTGGTGTCTGGTCAAGAACAAACATCTGCTCCAATAACGTCGCAAAACCTAGCAACAAACCAGCGGCAATAAAGCCTGGGATCAACGGCGTAAAGATGGTGGCAAACTTGCTTAAAAAACGCTGAACCGCACTGGTTTGCTTACTCTTCATCTGTTTTTTCTGCTCGGCTGCGACGGCAGAAAGATCTTGTTGCGGCATATCTGCTTCTTCACTGTCACCAGAGGTTAAGCTGTCGATCAATTGATTCATCATCTCAGCCGCTTGTTGAGCTTTTCCGGGACCGAGAATGATCTGAAACTGCTCATCGCTTTCCACCACACCCATTACGCCGGGAATTTGCTTGATAACTGATTGATCAGCCAAGCCATTGTTGGCGAGCGATAAACGCAAACGCGTCATACAGTTACCACATTTGCTTACGTTGTTACTGCCACCCACTGCGGACAGCAACTGCGATACTGTGTTTGAAGTTATTTTTGCCATAGGGTCTATCCTTCAGAACTCGGATTATTTAGTTATTATTTAGTGCTGCGCGAATAAAGCCGTTGTGCGCGGCGAGGCGTGATTTGGCTTGTTCGGCATCCAAATCGGCCAAAATCATTAAGATGGCGGTTTTGCAGTGGCGACCGCAGGCCTTTAATGCTCGCTCTGCTTCTTCTTTTGATGCGCCGGTTGCTTCCACAACAATGTTGGTTTGGCGTTGGATGAGCTTGGCGTTAGTGGCTTCTACATCCACCATTAAGTTGCCAAATACCTTACCGCTACGAATCATTGCGCCTGTCGTGAGCATGTTTAGCACCAGTTTTTGTGCGGTGCCGGCTTTCATGCGAGAAGATCCAGTGACAACCTCTGCGCCAACTATCGGCAGAATCGCGATGTCGGCCGCTTCTGCCATGGCACATTCTGGATTACAAGCGATAGATGCGGTCGTGGCTCCGATGGATTTAGCGTACTCCAAACCACCTAGTACATAAGGTGTACGGCCACTCGCTGCAATGCCTACAACCACGTCATGCTTGGTGAGGTGAAGTGCTTTTAAGTCGTCTTGACCCATTTTCGCGTTGTCTTCTGCGTTTTCTACCGCTTTTAAAATCGCTTGATGTCCACCAGCAATTAAGCCAATCACCATATCTGGATGCGTGCCGTAGGTAGGAGGACACTCGCTCGCATCAAGAATTCCTAAGCGGCCTGATGTGCCTGCTCCCATGTAAACCAAACGGCCACCATTGGCGAACGCTGCAGTAATTGCATCAACCGTCTTTGCAATTTGTGGTAGCACTGCTTTGACCGCGAGCGCGACTTTTTGATCCTCTTCATTAATGACTTGCAGCATCTCGATGGTCGAAAGCGTATCAATCTCTGCACTGACTGGATTACGGCTTTCTGTCACCAATCGGCTTAAATCAATTTTCATGTTTTACACTCTTCGTAATGTTCAATCTGAGGGCGATTCTATGGAATAAAATATTCTGTTTTGGTGATAAAAATCACACTTGAGGTTATTCTTTGTGCAGGAGAAATTTGGAATAATGAGAGAAAATATATGTCTATTACATCCGATATAAACTGGCTTGGTTAGAATAATCATGGAGTTAAATCAAACTCCAATTATTTTTGTTTTGGAATAAATTATTTAAATTTTTTGAGGTTTTTGTTGTGTCAGTTGTCAATAAGATAGTCGCGAGGCGTACTCAGCTTTCGCAAAGTGGTCGTTTGGTCGGCGATTGGATTGTTGAAAACGCAGAAAAGGCGGCGCTGCTCACTAGCCAAGAACTTGCGGCGCAAGTAAAAGTGAGTCAATCGAGCATTGTGAAATTTACTCAGCGTATTGGCTTTAAAGGCTACAGCGAGTTTAAGTTAGCTCTGAATGAAGAGATTGGCCGTAAGCATGCGATGCAGTCGACACCGTTGCACAGTGATATTTTGGCAGATGATCCCATCGCGGTTATTTCACAGAAACTGGTGAAAGCAAAAACAGATGCTATGTTTCAAACCACCAATGCGCTGTCTTATGAAGCGTGTCACCAAGCGGTGAAATGGTTGAGCGAAGCGCGTCGAGTGCAAGTGGTCGGGATTGGGGGCTCAGCCCTGACCGCGAAGGATTTAAGCTTTAAACTGCTTAAACTCGGTATTACGGCGCTTTCCGAACAAGACAGCCACGTGCAGATTGCTGTTGCTCGTACCCTCTCTTCAGAAGATGTGCAGATTGCGATTTCGTATTCGGGCGAACGCAAAGAAATTCTCGTCGCGGCAGAAGCGGCAAAAGAGCAGGGCGCGAAGGTGATTGCGTTATCTGCTCCTGGGAGAAGTCGCTTGCGCGGTATTGCCGATATTACGTTTGATACGATTGCCAATGAAACGGAACATCGCAGCTCATCCATTGCTTCGCGTACCGCGCAAAACGTGATCACCGATTTGCTGTTTATCATCTTGGTTCAGCAAAGAGACGACAGTGCCCGTCAGTTGATCAGCGATATCAGTACCGACATCAAACAGATCCTCACATGATCGCTTAACCAACAGCGGACTAGAGATCCGGATCGTGCCTCAGCAAAGCAATAAAAGCAGAGAGATGTTTTTCAATGGTGAGATCGGCAGAAATCGCGGGTAATTCCAACGTGATGCAAGGTAAATCACGTTCACTACACCAAGTGCCGAATGAGCCGGGTGTTTCGTAGTCGACATCGTCAACGATTGGCAGTTGGAACTGCTCGCCGAGCCATTTGGCAAGGTCGGAATGTTTGGGATCATCCACAAACGCAAGCGGTTCATGAAACGACACCACAAACTTTGGCTTGCGCAGTTCAATCAAGTTAATTAATGCGCTAACTTCAGGCTCTAGTTGGTTTTTAGTGCCAGTTTTCACCTGTACGTCTCGAACGGGTGTGTGAGAGCTCCATCGATACACTGTGCCATGCTCAGTCCAATTTGGGGTTGGAAACGCGCGATTGAGGTCCACTTGGTTTGCGTTTGCGCGTGTGCCTAGCTGGTTGCCGTCAGGATTCATTGACAGAATCACATCATGTCGTAAGTTATCAGCAGGCAAGCTTCTTAGCGCGCAGGACAAACCTGCAATCGAGGCCGTCTCGTCCCCGTGAGTGCCTGCCAAAATCAAACCTCGCGAAGCACTTTCGACTTGAGCCGGAAAATACAGTAATGGCGCACCAAGCACGGATTGACCGTATGATGTTGGCCGAATTAAAAATGCCGCTCTTTCCGTTCTTGGAATTAGACTCACCGTAATCTCCTGATTGATGAAGTAGTATCAATATCTAAGCTAATTACACCTAGCTAAACTGAACCGTTTAAACTCGTCAACGGTTGAAATGTTAATTGTGGCACTTGCTTCACAAGACGCGTTAGGAGAACGAAAAAAGATATGGATTTTAAAAAACATTCAACGGCGTTGCTGATTTCCTCTTTATTCACCCCTTTTCTTGCTACATCAGTTGCTGCGGAGACCTTACCTAAAGGTATTCAACTTGCCGCAGAACAGCATTTAGTACGTGCGAATGACGCAGAGGCGGCGACGCTTGACCCAGCGAAAGCCGAAGGTCTGCCAGAAATGCATGTGATTCGTGACTTATTTGAAGGGCTTGTGATTCAAGATCGTGACGGAAACATCATTCCCGGTGTGGCAGAATCATGGGAAACCAAGGACAACCAAACCTTTACTTTTCACTTGCGCAAAGACGCGAAATGGTCGAATGGCGAGCCTGTGACGGCGGATGATTTTGTCTATTCACTGCGCCGAGCGGTGGACCCGAAGACCGCTTCTCCAAATGTTTGGTATCTCAAACTCACCAAGATCAAAAACATCGCCGATGTAGCAGAGGGCAAAAAGCCTTTGGACGATCTCGGTATCAAGGCAGTGGATAAATACACCCTACGTTTTGAGTTGGACAGTCAAGTGCCGTACTTTGTTGCTATGACTGGGCACACGTCCATGATGCCAGTGCATCAAGCGACAGTGGAAAACCGCGACAAGCCGTGGAGCGATCCAGACCAATTTGTTAGCAACGGTGCATTCACATTGGATAAGTGGGTCGTGAATGAACGCATTGAACTGGTTAAGAGTCCAAGTTACTGGGACAGCGCAGATACGCATCTAAACAGAGTGACTTACATTCCGTTTGAAAACCAAAACGCGTCTATCAATCGCTTTGCGGCAGGAGAGCTGGATATCACGTCAGATGTGCCGACTCATATGGCGCAGAAGCTTAAACAAGATTACAAGCAGGCTTACACGGTGGTGCCATTATTGTGTACGTATTACTACGCGTTCAATACCACTCGTCCGCCATTTGATGATGTGCGAGTGCGTCAAGCGGTGTCGTACTCCATCATGCGCGATGTGATTACGAATGGTGTCACGCAAGTGGGCAACCTTCCTGCTTATACTTTTGCGCATCAGTACACCGCAGGGTTTGATGCGACGCCGCCTGAATACAGTAAGTGGAGTCAGCAACAACGTGACGAGAAAGCGCGTCAGTTGTTAAAAGAAGCGGGTTACAGCCAAGACAAGCCGCTCGATTTTAAATTGCTGTACAACACCAGTGAGGCAAACAAATCGATCGCGGTTGCGATAGCGTCGATGCTACAAAAAAATCTCGGTGCAAACGTGGAGTTAGAAAACCAAGAGTGGAAGTCGTACTTAGTGGCGCGTAAACAAGGCAATTTCGATGTGATGCGCGCTTCCTGGTGTGGTGATTACAATGAAGCGTCTACTTTCCTGAGCTTACTTCGCTCAGGTTCCTCGGGTAACTTTGCACGTTACAGCAGTGAAGCGTACGACAACGCGATGAACAGTGCATTGGCTGCAACCAATGAGAAAGCACGCCAAGGTTTCTATGATCAAGCCGAGCAATTGTTGGCGGCGGATATGCCAATCGCACCGATTTACTACTACATGCAAGCGCGTTTGGTTCGTCCTACGGTTGGCGGTTTTGCCAAGAACAACGTAGAAGGTCGTATCTACTCGAAAGACCTCTACATCAAGAAGTAGCGCTCAAAACAAGCGATAAATATGAAGCCCCGAAGATGTATCTTACGGGGCTTCTTTTTATTGTTAGCGAGTGGAGAGCTTATTCACGAGCATAGCGACTCGTTTGCCAAGATACTCCGCCGTTGCAACATCAGAAGCATGCAACTGACCACCTTCACCACCTTGTGCAACAATACCACCTTGTACACCATAACGATTCAGGTTTTGCTCCCCAGAATTGCTGATCTTATCCAACCCGACCCACATCATGCCGTGTTGGTTAGCGAGCGTTTGTAGATATTGTAATGTGCAAGATT
Source organism: Vibrio sp. Vb1018 (assembly GCF_033338775.1). NCBI lineage: Bacteria > Pseudomonadati > Pseudomonadota > Gammaproteobacteria > Vibrionales > Vibrionaceae > Vibrio > Vibrio sp. Vb1018. The sequence goes on along the minus strand of NZ_JAWOTI010000015.1, from coordinate 568 downwards.
GGTCGCCATTCATTGCCCCACCACTGGTAAAGCCAGCCGCGATTTTGCTCGCCCATTTTTGGTAATACCAAGATTCACTGCTTGCATCTGCAAATGCTTTAAACTGCGCTGCTACACCGCCCATATAGGTCGGTGAGCCAAAGATAATCGCATCACACTCAGCAAGTTCATCCATTAGTTTAGGGTTCACAAAACGTCCCTCAATAATCTCACTGCCTTCAATTCGGTGAGAGAGGATTTCACATTCATCTTGCTGCTTAATGCCTTGTTGTTCAAGGCCTGCGGCAATCGCGCGAGCAAGCTGACCAGTAACGTCGGTTTTAGAGAAATAAATAATCGCAATTTTGGACACAATGGTTCCTTTTTTCATTGTTGATTTTTAATCGTGCGACTAAGGCTAAAACCTCAAGCTAAGTTGAGGTCAACACTAAAACTTAAAAAGAAGTGCATTAAAAAAGCCGATGTAGATACATCGGCTTTTTAGTGGGTTATGTGCCGTCCTAAATAAGGTTGACACTTTCCACCCCAAAATTGGAGAGTGTTATGAAATCAACAACTAAAAGAACTC
>NZ_JAWOTI010000014.1:77000-136311 GCF_033338775.1 Vibrio sp. Vb1018 | reverse complement strand
TTTAAAATACAAAACGCCCGATGAAGTACATCGAGCGTTTTAGTTAAAAAGTGTCAACCCATATCAGGACGGGTCAAAGTGTGTAACCATTTATTACAAGCTAATGATTATTTCACCGTAACAAACTCTGGGTAAGCACCAACACCACAATCATGCATGTCCATACCTTCCATTTCTTCATCTTCTGTAACGCGAATCCCAACGGTCGCTTTCAAGATTGCCCACACAACTAGGCTAGCACCAAATACCCAAGCAAAGATAACTACGGCACCTAAAAGCTGTGCACCAAACGTTGCATCACCGTTGCTCAGTGGCACTACCATTAGGCCGAAGAAACCACACACACCGTGAACTGAGATAGCACCTACTGGATCGTCAATTTTAAGTTTATCTAGAGCAATGATACTGAATACTACTAGTGCACCCGACACCGCACCAATCGCAACCGCGTACAGTGGTGATGGCGATAGAGGGTCTGCAGTGATGGCAACCAAGCCAGCTAGCGCGCCATTGAGGATCATCGTTAAATCGGCTTTACCCCAAGTAGTTTTACAAACGAATAGCGCCGCAATTGCACCAGCAGCCGCTGCTGCGTTAGTGTTTAGAAAGATCTGACCTACCGCTGTAGCATTCTCAAAATCTGAAACCATCAACTGAGAACCACCGTTAAATCCAAACCAGCCAAACCAAAGGATAAAAGTACCCAACGTTGCCAAAGGCATGTTAGAACCTGGAATCGGATAGATTTCACCATTTTTACCGTACTTACCCTTACGCGCGCCAAGCAGTAACACACCAGCAAGAGCAGCAGAAGCACCTGCCATATGTACGATACCAGACCCCGCAAAGTCACTAAATCCAGCTTCTGCTAGGAAGCCTCCACCCCATGTCCAGTAACCTTCCATTGGATAGATAAACGCAGTTAAAATCGCAGAGAAAATCAAGAAAGACCAAAGCTTCATGCGCTCAGCTACCGCACCAGAAACGACGGACATAGCAGTTGCAACGAAGACAACTTGGAAGAAGAAGTCAGACTCTAAAGAGTGGTCGGCCCCTTCACCTTGAGTACCAATTAGCGTACCAAATGAAGGTAACCAGCCTCCTTCTCCATTATCGACATACATGATGTTATAACCGACAATCAGAAACATCGTGCATGCGATGGCGTACAAACAGATGTTCTTCGTAAGAATTTCTGTTGTGTTTTTAGAGCGCACAAGGCCAGCCTCTAGCATCGCAAAGCCTGCTGCCATCCACATTACCAACGCACCGGAAATGAGGAAGAAAAAGGTGTCAAGTGCGTAACGTAACTCGGTTACTGTTGTTGTTAATTCCATAATAAGTATCTCCAATCCTTTGAATTCTTAAAGTGCTTCTGCGTCCATTTCGCCAGTTCGGATACGCACCGCTTGGTTCAGATCGTAAACAAAAATTTTACCGTCGCCGATTTTTCCGGTTTGCGCAGCTTTTGTAATTGCTTCAACAACGCGATCTACATTGTCTGCGTGAGTCGCGATTTCAATTTTCACCTTTGGTAGAAAATCGACTTGATACTCTGCACCGCGATACAATTCCGTGTGACCTTTTTGACGACCGAACCCTTTAACTTCTGATACTGTCATCCCTTCGATACCGACATCAGCCAATGCTTCTCGTACATCGTCTAATTTAAACGGCTTAATAATGGCATTGATTATTTTCATTGAGTTATCTCCGAAGCTTTCATCCTGAAACACTTCTTATAATCCAATCTACGTGCCAAGTTTTTAAGTTATTGAATAATAAAAACTAACCTCAATTTACATATCTATAAACAAAAAGGGCGCACCATATCGGTGCGCCCTTTTCACAAATTTAAAGCAACGGCAGAGAAGTTACCCAAAACTGTGCATTAAATGTTCAAAAAGTCTTTCCACTGTTCGATAAGTGCCATGAAATCCTCTATCCCACAACTTGCTGTACTTTCTGCATTGTAGAAGTCGAACTCACTTTCCATCTCGACATCATACTCATGGGCTAATGCGTTTTCTTGTACAAGAACTTCGTCGCCCTGAATCATCAAGCTAATTTCCGTGCCTGTAAGGTTATGCTCCTGAGAAGGCGCTGAAAATGACCGCTCAATTAGCTTTTCAACCTGTGCAATCTTCATCGGATCTTTACCAATTTCTTCTTGCAACCAGCGCCCTACAATCTCATGTCCCATGCTACATTTTACATAGTACTCGCCCATCAACGTGTTACGAATGAATTCAAATTCCACCGAGATTGCCTATTTCGTATCAATTTGGTGCGAGTATAGCGAATTGCTCCCATAAAAAAAGCACCTCATGTGAGGTGCTTTTGAATTGTGCATTTCTGATTATGCCGGTTCTTGGAAGATCACTTCGTCCGCTTTCTTGGTGTATTGATCCATTTTATGGAAGTTCAAGTAGCGGTACGTATCCGTTGCCGTAGCGTCGATTTGCTTCGCGTATTCTAGGTATTCTTCTTTGGTTGGAATCTTACCTAGGATTGCACCTACTGCAGCTAGCTCAGCTGACGATAGGTAAACATTCGCACCAGTACCCAGACGGTTCGGGAAGTTACGCGTTGAAGTCGACATTACTGTTGATTTATCTGCAACACGCGCTTGGTTACCCATACAAAGTGAACACCCTGGCGTTTCAATACGAACCCCTGCACGTCCGAAGATACCGTAGTAGCCTTCTTCAATCAGTTGGTCTTTATCCATCTTTGTTGGTGGCGCTACCCAAAGGCGCGTCGCTAACTGGCCATTGAACTTATCAAGCAATTTACCTGCTGCGCGGAAGTGACCGATGTTCGTCATACAAGAACCGATGAACACTTCATCAATCGCTGTGCCTTGTACTTCAGACAACAAACGAGCGTCATCTGGGTCATTCGGTGCACATAGTACTGGCTCATTGATTTCAGCCATATCGATTTCAATCACATGTGCGTATTCAGCGTCTTTATCTGCTTGCATCAGCTCAGGGTTTGCTAGCCACTCTTGCATTGCAGTAATACGGCGCTCGATAGTACGGCGATCACCGTAGCCTTCAGAGATCATCCACTTCAGCATCACGATGTTAGAGTTTAAGTACTCTTCGATCGACTCTTGAGACAATTTCACAGTACAACCTGCCGCCGAACGCTCTGCAGATGCATCAGAAAGCTCAAATGCTTGCTCAACCGTTAGCGTTTCTAAGCCTTCAATCTCAAGGATACGACCAGAAAATTCGTTGATCTTGCCCGCTTTTTCTACCGTTAGTAGACCTTGCTGAATCGCGTAGTAAGGGATGGCATGAACAAGATCACGCAGTGTAATACCCGGTTGCATCTCACCTTTAAAACGAACCAAGATTGACTCTGGCATGTCTAGCGGCATAACGCCTGTCGCAGCTGCAAAGGCAACCAAGCCCGAGCCGGCTGGGAATGAAATACCCAGAGGGAAACGAGTATGTGAGTCACCACCCGTACCGACAGTATCCGGTAGTAGCATACGGTTTAGCCATGAGTGGATAATACCGTCACCAGGACGAAGAGATACACCACCGCGGTTCATAATAAAGTCCGGAAGTGTATGGTGAGTGTTAACGTCTACTGGTTTTGGATAAGCCGATGTGTGACAGAAAGACTGCATGACAAGATCAGCAGAGAAGCCGAGACACGCCAAGTCTTTAAGTTCATCACGAGTCATAGGGCCAGTAGTATCTTGCGAACCTACTGTCGTCATTTTCGGCTCACAGTAGGTTCCAGGACGGATGCCTTCTACGCCACATGCTTTACCAACCATTTTCTGTGCAAGCGTGTAACCCTTGCCAGAATCTGCGATTTCACCTGGTTTGCGGAATACGTCCGAAGGCTCAAGACCTAGCGATTGACGCGCTTTGTCTGTCAAACCACGACCGATGATCAATGGGATACGACCACCAGCACGAACTTCATCAATCAGTACTTCTGTTTTTAGCGAAAACTCAGCTAGAACCTCACCAGTTTCGTGGTTGCAAACTTTACCTTCATATGGGTAAACATCGATAACATCGCCCATGTTGAGCTTAGTTACGTCAACTTCGATTGGTAGTGCGCCAGCATCTTCCATTGTGTTAAAGAAGATAGGGGCAATTTTGCCACCAAGCACATACCCACCAGCTCGTTTGTTTGGAACGTAAGGGATATCATCACCCATAAACCAAAGCACTGAGTTGGTTGCAGATTTACGTGAAGAGCCAGTACCAACAACATCACCAACGTAAACCAATTGATGGCCTTTGTCTTTTAACTCTTCAATTTGCTTGATCGGGCCAATAGTACCCGGTTGATCAGGGTTTATTCCTTCACGCTCGTTTTTAAGCATCGCCAGTGCGTGTACTGGGATATCAGGGCGAGACCAAGCGTCAGGTGCAGGTGAAAGGTCATCCGTGTTCGTTTCACCTGTTACTTTAAATACGGTTAGAGTGACTTTTTCTTCAAGCTTAGGCTTAGAAAGGAACCACTCAGCATCAGCCCATGATTGAAGTACTTTCTGTGCATGCGCATTGCCTGCTTTCGCTTTCTCTTCTACGTCATAGAAAGCATCAAACATCAGCAGCGTATGAGACAGCGCTTTTACTGCGATCTCTGCCAGTGCTTCATCATCCAATAGCTCAACTAGCGGTTCGATGTTGTAACCACCTTGCATAGTGCCTAGCAGTTCAGCCGCTTTTTCACGACTCACTAATGGTGATTTAACTTCACCTTTTGCTACTGCTGTTAGGAAACCCGCTTTTACATAAGCAGCTTCATCAACACCTGGAGGGATACGGTTTTCAAGTAGGTCAAGAATGACTTCTTCTTCACCTTGCGGGGGATTTTTCAGAAGTTCTACAAGTCCAGCAACTTGTTCTGCGTCTAGCGGTTTAGGAACAACTCCTTCAGCAGCACGCTCTTCGACGTGTTTACGGTAGGCTTCAAGCACGACTTTTTCCTCTCATTGCGGTTCCTCCTCTATTATTACTATTGTTAAAGTAAAGGAGTGAACATCCTTGGAAACTTGGCTCTCCATTGCCCTTGTTTTCATTCAATTATGATTGAGAAACAGCGCCGTAGAGGCCAAACTGTGGGCAAAATAATAGCAAATTTAACCTTAAATTAAAATCTTATCATTTTGACCAACATAGCAACTTACGACTAAAGTTCTGCTAATTTTGACCAAATATGCCAAGTTTTTGCTTTCTCATACCCGATTAATTAAACGATGTTCCTACGATCAAATACACAGCATCCAAATCTTGCTCGGTACGACCGTATGCCAACATTATTGGTCCTATTGGTGAGTCAACACCAAAGAAGATGGAGCCAGCATTGTAAAGCGGCGCTTCGTTTAGTTTCAGATCATTATCAGACCAAACACCGCCATATTCGACCGATGCGCCCAGGTAGACTGGAGCTTCAAACAATCCGAAATCATTATCAAACCACTTATATCGGTACACCAAACTGCTGAAAAATAAGTTCTGTCCGATCAGGCTATTTCTTGGGATTCCCGATAGGCTTAAGAAGCCGCCCAACTCTCTGGGATCAAGCGGTAAAGATGAGTTTTTACTCTCTACAAAACTATATTCAGCATGTCCGACTAAAGTATGACGCTGATGACTCACTGCACCTTTAAATCGTGCAGAGATTTCATAAACGGTATCTTCAATAATTTTGTCAGTTTCTAAAAGGCTAACGCCTTGAGGACTTTGATCATGAGACACTAAATATTCGAGATCGACTAAAAGCCCACGAGTCGGAAATGCGAAATCATCAAGTGTATCTAGGCGATAATTGGCAAACAGGCCACGACGTTCAAAATCCAATTTACCAGCAGAAGCCAAAGTAGAAAGCTCAATATCTCCGGTTGAGTAGCGAGCGCCAAATCGAAGTTCTTGCCACAATGTGGGTTGGATACCTATCGCTAACTCTGTTGTAAAATCATCGTAAGTGACCGGAAAAAAGTCATTTACTGACTCTAAATCTGGTGCTTGAGGCTCTGTTAAAGGTAAGTTTCGGCTCTCACTACCATAGGAAATTCGCCCCGAAACAAAAAGTTCTTGGCTAGATAAAACAGGGGAATACAACTCAGCTTCAATCAGCTTATCCGTGCCCATTTCTACGTTGAACGCCAACTCCGCGCCATGAGAGTTTAAATTGGTAAAGTTGGTCGATATTCCTATGCCGTACTGGCTATCTGTATCGAAGTCATCTTCAAGAAAAAATCGGAAGTTGAGATAATTAGGCCCCCACGACTTCTCGTTAACATCAAAAACCAACAATGTCTCACCATCAACCTCTTCAAAGTGATAAGTGATGAGCTCGAACCGATCTAACGCGTAGAGGTTTTCAACGGCTTTCTCAATTTCGGCCGTTGAAATACGACGTCCGGTTTCTAATTCAATACGATTCGTCAACAACACATCGCTGTAGTGCGTGTTATTAACAATCACTATGTCATCAACCACACGCTGATCGCCATAAATCAAAGTTTTACGAACTTCTTGTTTGCGATCGATGTATTTTTGATAGTCCGCATTGGACAAGCGCAACCCTTTCAGCTTGTCTTTTAACTGCTTGGTAATATCGTACCCAGCTTGAAAAGCCCAAGGCATTTTGTCGAACTCGACAGTTTCCATGGTGCCCACATTGGGACGAATATAGATATCTTGAGGTTCAAGCTCGTCCACTTGCTGTTGTGTACTACGACGAACGAGATAGTTAGAGAGTTGGTCCGCGACAGTAAACAGCCCCGTAAATTCATCTTCGGTTTTGTAGTCGGTGCTAATATCGACGGCAATAACGACATCAGCCCCCATGGCGCGAGCCACATCGACAGGCATGTTATTGACGACACCGCCATCGACAAGCATATGGCCATTGAGCTTATAGGGAGGAAGCGCTCCTGGTACAGACATGCTAGCCATCATGGCGTCCACAAGGTAACCATTGCCCAGTACGACTTCTTCTAGGGCAAGAATATCTGTCGCAACAGAACGATAGGGAATGGCAAGATCATCAAAAGAATCGAATCGCCCTAAGTTCCCTGTAGTCTCACGCAATACTCGCAACATGTTCTGGCCTTGCACCACACCCGTTGGTGCTCGTACCTCACCGAATCTTAAGCCGAGGTCGGTATTAATTTGATAGCGGTCTTCATACTCTTTGTCACGAACTCTACGTTGGCTACGGTCAACACGATCTCGATAACCGCTGCCCCAATCGACGGTGTAGATAAAACTCTCGATTTCATCAGCACTCATCCCCGTGGCATAAAGCCCACCCACATAGGCGCCCATACTGGTACCGGTCACAATATCCACAGGAATCTGCATTTCTTCCAATGCTTTTAAAACTCCAATGTGTGCCGCCCCTTTCGCTCCGCCACCAGCGAGCACAACCGCCACCTTTGGTCGAGGTTCCAAGTCATCCGTTTTTGTTAGAGAGTTTGCGAGGGAAACAGAAGGAGTGATCATCAAAAAGGTACTAACCCAAAGCGCAAAGTTGCGAACCGATGGGCTTGATAACAGCTTTTTGAACATTCACTTCTTCCTTTATTGAATATCTGATCAAGTAGGGCGTGCTAGCAGTACTGTACTAACACGCCCTAATATGTACTAAGAATTAATCAGATAAACAAGCTAATGTTGTTGATTTGGCGATGCTACCAATCAAATATGCTATTTAACCAGTTTGATTTCTTCTCACACTGTTGCTTTATCTGACCGGTTTTATCCCAAACCGGCAGTTTGTAATCACTACGGCAGTTCATTTCTAAACCTCCATCAGATGTAGGCTTGAACCCTAATGTGGTGATTTCTCTTGGCCATGGGAGCTCTAAGCGCTCAGGAATACGCTGCTTCAAGTACTCTGCGTACACTCGTAATGCACCACTCGACCCCGTTAGATTCACGGGTTTATTATCGTCGCGGCCTAGCCAAATTGTCGTCACCTCACGACCATCAACACCGACAAACCAACTATCGCGGTTGTCATTACTGGTACCCGTTTTTCCTGCCAATGCAGCCCAACCAAACTGGCTTTGTAAGAAGCGGCCAGTGCCTTGAGCAACCCCTTGTTTCATCGCGTAGGTCGTTAGCCATGCAGCTTGTTCATCCACGGCTCTTGATGAACGAGGCAAGGATTGATACAGCACATTACCTTCCATATCCATGACTGAGCGCAGAGCGGTCAGTTTTGCACGCTTACCTGAATTCGTCAGAGTCTGATACATCTGTGCAACTTCGAATGGCGTCAAAGAAAACGAACCCAAAAACATCGAAGGCACTGGGCGAATTTCGTCTTTGTTCACGCCCAAACGCTCTAAAGTATTGGAGACTTCAGGAATGCCAAGTGCCATACCTAAGCGCACGGTTGGTACGTTGAGTGATTTCGCTAAAGCAATGTAAAGTGGTACATCACCACGATATTTTCTATCGTAGTTGCGCGGCGTCCACACGTTACCTTTACTGCTCTTCAGACTTAACGGCGTGTCGTGTAGCGTCGTGCCTAGGTTGTATTTATCCGGTTGTTCTAGAGCCGTTAAGTAAATCGCTGGTTTCACTAAAGAACCAATCGGACGACTGGCATTGAGCGCGCGGTTAAAGCCTTCATAACCGACACGTTTACCACCTACCATCGCACGGATTTCACCACTATGGCGATCAACGGCCACAGCTGCGGCTTCTAACTCTTTACCACCCCGTTTAGCTAGTTCTGGGATCTTTTTCGCGATAGCTTGTTCCATTTTGCTTTGCGATACTGGGTCCAGAGACGTAAATACGCGCAGTCCGGTCTCTGCCTTAAATCGCTCCCCAACTTTTTCTTTTAATTCAATACTCAATTGTTGGAAATAAGCTGGCTGACGGCTCGCAATACGTGGCTTGCTTTGCGTATCGAGTGGACGACTTACAGCTTGTTCATACTGCTCTGAAGTCAACATGTTTTGCTGCATTAACAGGCGCAGAACGAGATCACGACGCTCTTTCGTTCTCTCAGGGTAACGAATTGGGTTGTAGTAAGACGGTCCTTTTACCATCCCAACTAACATCGCCAGCTGATCGATTCGCAACTCCTGAATTGGCTGCCCAAAATAGTAACGCGACGCCAAGCCAAACCCGTGGATCGCTTCACCTCCACTTTGACCTAGGTACACTTCGTTGAGGTAGGCTTCTAAGATACGATCTTTGCTGTAACGGTAATCCAAAATTAGCGCGATATACGCTTCTCGAACTTTACGCCACAGTGTTTTATCACGAGTCAAAAACAGGTTTTTTGCCAATTGCTGAGTCAGCGTACTACCACCTTGAACAGTACGGCCGGCCTTAATGTTCGCAACCAATGCACGTGCAATCGCCAGCGGTGACACCCCGTCATGTTGATAAAAATCCCGGTCTTCGGTCGCAAGCAGTGCATCCACTAAAATTTCAGGGAACTGATCACGACGTAAGAAAAGACGCTGTTCATCACGGTCTTTCTCCAGCATGCCCAACATCTTCGGTTCTAGGCGCAAGTAACCAAGGTCTCCTCGAGATTCTAAAGACTGAATACGTTGCAAGCCGGAATCAGAGAAATGCAGCATAATGTGACGATCCGGCTCGGGACCATCGGCAAACTCGAATGGACGACGAATCAATTCAATCCGAGTGGAAGAAGAGGAATATTCGCCTGGGTAACGAGGTTGACTCACTTTACGGTAATTCAACACATCTAGCTCGTTGCGCAGTTCTTGGATGGTGATATTCTCACCAGGGCTTAGATTCAAGATACGGGCATAAACCACCGTTGGCAGCTCAAACAGCTGGCCTTCAAAGCGTTCTTTCACCACACTATCTAAGTAAATCCCAACAAACAGCAAAACAGCGGCAAGTGCAACGCCAGCTTTCCAGCTAAACGACCACAGAACTTTCAACCACGAACGTTTCTCGTTAGTCGGCTTTTTACTCGGCGTACGTCGAGTCTGTTTTGCGGTTCCTTTATTGGTTGTACTTTTCTTCGCTGGCGCTTTTTTCGCGCTAGGCTTCTTGCTGTCAGTCATTATTCAATTGTCTTTTTGTTTTCGTTGTTGCTACATGATTGGCAGGATCATCTGGCCAAACGTGTTTTGGGTAGCGCCCTTTCATCTCTTTTTGAACGTCTTTGTAGCTTCCGTTCCAGAAAGCCGCCAAGTCCGACGTTACTTGCAATGGACGTTGTGCCGGTGAAAGCAGTTCAAGCACCAAACGCTTGCGGCCAAGAGCCACCGTTGGGGAACCACTCTCCCCAAATACTTCTTGCATACGCACCGATAATATCGGCTCGTGGCCATATTGGTAACGGATACGCTTCTTTGAACCTGTGGGTAGTTGGTAATGCTCAGGTAACCATTCATCCAGTTGTTGATTGAGTGGCCAACCTAATAGAGCATTAAGCGCTTCGACCAAGTTTATCTTGCTCAGGTCTTTAACCGAGCTGACAGACGTCATGTATGGTTCTAACCACTCCTCTAATGAATCCAGCAAACTGGCTTCATCAAACACTGGCCATGACTGCTCAGGTAACCATTCCACCGCACAACGAATCCGAGCCAACAAGCTCTCCGCTGCCGGTGTCCAGTTTAGACTCTGTAAGCCCTGGCGGCGGACATACGTGAGTAAAGCTTGTGTCATTTTTTCTTTGCCCGGGCTTGGCAACGGCTCGCTTTCAACGACTAGCAGGCCGAGTTTTGTTTGTCGCTCAGCTATTAGACGGCCTCTTTTTTCATCCCAGCCCACTACTTCTTCAGACGAAAATAGCGTATCAAAGGTCGTTCGCAATATATTGACATCCAATTCACATGCCGAATGAATTTGACTTGAGTTAGAATGAGAACGCATTAAGTCAACGGCAACCAAATACTCACAGCCACCTAGCATGTCTTCCTGACGACATTCTGCACCATGACCATTAGCCAAAGTAAATCGCCCAAATTGATTTGTGCGCTGCTGCGCAATGCGATCTGGAAATGCCAAACTTAACACCAGCGGTAATGCATCTTCATCCACGCCTTTCAGGTCAAATACCGTATCCAATTTGTACGCTAGAGATTGAGCACGCTTGAACAACATCGACTTTTTTGGATGAGTACCAACAAGCCAACGATGCAAGCTATGAGCGATATTGGTAACACTCCTCTCTGGCTCTTCAATCAGTGCGACCGCCGTCAAAGCAGCATTTAACATCTTATCACTGTAAGATTGCGCTTTAATTAGCATCGCAGCCGCACGAGGCTCAACGCCTAGTTCATGCGCCTGTTTTCCTTCGGACGTTAATTGCCCTTTTTCCGTCAGTAGTCCCAATGACACCAATAGCTGCTTCGCTTGTTCCAATGACGCATTAGCTGGAACATCAAGCCACTTTAGAGCGTGGATATCACTCGCTCCCCAAAAGGCAAGCTCCATAACTAAACTAGCCAAATCGGAATGCAAAATTTCGGGTTGGGGAACCAGCGGTTGCTGCTTGAACTGGCTTTCAGAATAAAGACGAACACAAATGCCCTCTTCTATTCGTCCCGCTCGTCCTGCACGCTGAATCGCTGAAGACTGTGCAATGCGTGTTTGCTCTAAGCGTGTTAAACCGTTTTTCAAATCAAAGCGGGCAACACGCTCTAACCCAGAATCAACGACGAGGCGAATGCCTTCAATCGTTAGTGAAGTTTCTGCAATGTTGGTCGCTAGAACGACTTTACGCTTACCTTGTTCTGCTGGCGTAATCGCTTTTTGTTGATCTGCAAAACTCAGTTGACCATAAAGTGGGCATACGTCGATATCATCCGCTAAATGAGACAACCGCTCTTCAACTTGTTTTATGGCACCAACACCCGGTAGGAAAGCTAACAAAGATCCAGACTCTTTGTTCATAAGACTTTCTATTGTTTTTGCCATACTCGTAGGTAAATGCTCGTTCACACCTAACGGCTGGTAGCGCATTGCCACATCAAAGCTGCGCCCTTCAGATTCAATGTAACTGGCTTCTGGCAACAACGATTGTAATGCTTGTTGGTCAAGCGTTGCCGACATTACCACCAGCTTGAGATCGTCTCGCAATGCCTCTTGAACTTCTAAACTGAATGCCAAAGCGGTATCGGCATGAATGCTGCGTTCATGAAACTCATCAAAGATCAGTAGATCAACCCCATCCAACTCCGGGTCCGTTTGAATCATCCGAGTCATGATCCCTTCGGTCACGATCTCCAGCTGCGTTGCAGAACTTACCTTTGCCTCACCACGGACTCGATAACCCACGCGTTGACCTACTTGCTCTCCCAATTGCTCAGCAAGATAACGGGCAATGTTACGCGCCGCGAGTCGTCTTGGCTCAAGCATGATGATTTTTCCAGCAACCGAATGATTTAAGAGTAACTGCAAAGGGAAGTAAGTCGACTTACCGGCACCAGGCGCCGCTTTTACGATCACTTGATGTTGATTTTTGACCGCCGTCAGCAACTCAGGCATCACGGCTTCAATCGGCAATTGTGACAAAGGAAATACCTTATGGTGTAATGATGGCAACATTGTACATAAAAAATTTTTTGTCTAAATAAGCAAATGCATTTCACACCCGCTTTAGAGTCCGCCACTCTACTCAAACGCTATAAACGCTTTCTTGCCGATATCGAGCTCGATACTGGTGAAATCCGTACAATCCACTGCGCAAATACAGGTGCAATGACGGGTTGTGCAACGCCCGGAAACAAGGTTTGGTTTTCTACTTCCGACAACCCGAAACGAAAATACCCCAATAGTTGGGAGTTGAGTGAGACCGAACAAGGCCACCGTATTTGTATCAACACCGCGCGTGCCAATCAATTAGCCGTAGAGGCTATTGAAAATAATGTCATTTCAGAGCTTTGTGGTTATGACACACTTCAAACTGAGGTGAAATACGGCAATGAAAATAGCCGAATTGATATCTTGCTCAGCGCAGACGACAAGCCAAAGTGCTATATAGAAGTGAAAAGCGTCACTCTTCTTGATGAGACCGACTCTACTGGACAAGGATACTTCCCAGATGCGGTCACGACTCGGGGACAAAAACACCTGAGAGAGCTCACAGAAATGGCACAAAATGGAAGTAGAGCCATACTTTTATTCACTGTTTTACATTCAGGTATTGAAAAAGTATCCGCGGCGCACCATATAGACGCGAAATATTCACTATTACTCAAACAAGCACAAGACGCTGGAGTGGAAGTTCTCTGCTACAAAGCTGAACTGAGCGATACTGGAATGAAGCTGATTTCCGCTATTGATTTTATCAATTAAGAGAAAAAATGATGTCGTCTTCACATTGACGATAACTTTGCGATTCAGTATTTGCTTGCACCGCCTCTTTTTGCTATAGATACCCGCCTTAAATTGACTGCGTAGCAGTTGACTAGGTGTAAGTAGGAGATGCTGTATGCCAGAATCAAAGAAGAAAACGATAGGCATCCTAGCCATTGCCGGCGTGGAGCCATATCAGGAAAAACCTGGTGAAGAGTACATGTCACCAGAGCAGGTTGAACACTTTACGAAAATCTTAACAGCTTGGCGCGACCAGCTAAGAGCTGAAGTGGATCGTACTGTTCACCACATGCAGGACGAAGCAGCAAACTTCCCAGATCCAGTTGACCGCGCCTCTCAAGAGGAAGAGTTCAGCCTAGAACTGCGTAACCGTGACCGCGAACGCCGTTTGATCAAGAAGATTGAAAAGACTTTGGATAAAATCAAAGAAGACGATTTTGGCTTCTGTGAGTCTTGTGGCGTAGAGATTGGCGTTCGCCGTCTTGAAGCACGTCCAACCGCTGACCTTTGTATTGACTGTAAAACACTTGCAGAAATCAAAGAGAAGCAAATGCAAGGTTAATCACCCAGCATTATGATTGTTGAAGGGAGCTCAGGCTCCCTTTTTGTTTTGGCTATCTTCGCACCCTATTTGTTTACTAAATTCGAGATACACGCATGACACGCTATGTAGGTCGATTCGCCCCATCTCCTTCTGGTCCACTGCATTTTGGTTCACTGATTGCCGCTCTTGGCAGTTATTTTCAAGCGAAAGCACAAAACGGAGCTTGGTTAGTACGTATTGAGGACTTAGACCCACCAAGAGAAATGCCAGGTGCAGCGCAACTTATCCTAGAGGCACTCAAGGCCTATCAGCTGCATTGGGATGGAGAAGTGGTATACCAGAGCGAACGTCACGACCTTTACCAAGCTCAAATAAACAAATGGCTCGAAAATGGAGAAGCCTATTATTGCCAATGTACTCGTAAGCAAATTAAAGAGCATGGCGGTTTTTATCCTGGCACTTGCCGCGATAAAAACTTGAAAGACGGCGCGATTCGCCTAAAAATGACCAAGCCTGTCGCTCATTTCCTCGACCAAAAGCAGGGAACCATTACGATTCCAGAGCAACTCGTTAATGAAGATTTCATTATTAAACGTCGAGATGGATTATTTGCTTATAATCTTGCGGTAGTATTAGACGACATCGACCAAGGCGTCACAGAAGTCGTGCGAGGTGCAGACTTAATCGAGCCGACAGGGCGTCAAATTAGCCTGTACCAAATACTTGGTCAGCCTGAAGTTAGCTACTTGCATTTACCATTGGCGATGGACAACAACGGCAATAAATTGTCGAAACAAAATCACGCGACGGCTATTGATATAGATACACCAAAACCTACTCTATTGCGCGCCATGACATTTTTAGGTTTCGAGATACCTGAAACCGTAAGGGCGGCCAACATAGAAGATATTCTTCGTTGGGGCTGCGAAAACTGGCGGTTGGAACAGCTTCCAGCAGAGATCGAGATCACACCGTGATTCTCAAATGGCATTGTGTAGGCTATCATTAGCCGCAAATTAGGCCCTAGAGGCGTATAAAACTAACCAAAGCAAGATTGGATTAAACCCAGTTATTGCCAGATGCACATGAATACAAACGACTATACACCAAGCGAACCTGCCACAATTCCAGAGCTCGCTCTCAATGTAATAACTCGTGAAGAGCACAACATTTCGCGTAAGCAGATCAGTGATAATGCGCTGAAGGTACTGTACCGCCTAAATGGTGCTGGTTTCGATGCTTTTCTTGTGGGTGGCGGGGTTCGAGACTTACTGCTTGGACAAAAACCAAAAGATTTTGACATTGCGACCAACGCAACGCCGGAACAGATCAAACAGCTATTTCGTAACTGCCGTTTGATTGGTCGCCGCTTCCGCTTGGCTCATATTATGTTTGGCCGAGACATCATTGAGGTTGCGACATTCCGTGGTCACCACCAAGAGCAAAAGAATAAGAGCATTTCTCAGCAATCAAAAGAGGGTATGCTGCTGCGTGACAACGTCTACGGCACCATCGATGAAGATGCTGAGCGCCGTGATTTCACGATTAACTCGATGTACTACAACATCGCAGATTACTCGATTCACGACTACGCACGTGGTATTGAAGATTTAGAAGATCGCCTAATTCGACTGATTGGTGATCCAGAAACACGCTACCGTGAAGACCCTGTGCGCATGCTGCGTGCGGTTCGTTTCGCGGTAAAACTAGACTTCGATATTGAAGAAGACACCGCAGCGCCAATCGAACACATGGCACCGTTGCTCGGTGACATTCCGTCAGCGCGTCTTTTTGAAGAGTCACTCAAATTATTGCAATCCGGTCATGGCTTAGAAACCTACCACCTACTGCGTGAGTACAACCTATTCCAACAACTATTCCCGACGATTGCAGCGCACTTTACAGAAGATTACTCCTCTCACACTGAGCAGATGTTGGATCTTGTCCTAGATTCTACCGACATGCGCATCGAAGATGGGAAACGCATCAATCCAGCATTTATGTTTGCTGCAATGCTGTGGTACCCACTGTGTGCGAAAGCCGATGAACTGATGGAAGAGCGCAACTTAGGCCATTACGACGCCATTATGGAAGCGAGCAACATCATTCTTGACGAGCAAGTTCGCACAATTGCCATTCCAAGACGCCACACGGCAACCATTCGCGAGATTTGGCAGTTACAGCTTCGTCTTCCACGACGTAACGGTAAACGTGCATTCCGTCTTATGGAGCTCAATAAATTTAGAGCTGGCTTTGATTTTCTTGAAATGCGCGGTGAAATTGAAGGTGGTGACACTCAGAAGCTTGCCAAGTGGTGGGAAACTTTTCAAAATGCAGGCCGAGAAATGCGTCAAGCAATGGCTGCCGACTTAGACGGTCAATCACCGAAAACAGGCCAGCGCCGCCGTAAAACTTATCGCAAGAAAAAGAGTAAGCCCAAATCATGATTACAGCGTACATTGCGGTAGGCAGTAACTTGGCTGATCCTGTCAGCCAAGCGAAGCAAGCGATTGAAACATTAAAAACGCTGCCTAAATCAGAGTTTGTTCAAGCTTCTTCGCTATACAGCAGCACGCCAATGGGGCCACAAAACCAACCGGATTACATCAATGCGGTTGTGTCTATTAACACCAGTTTGACGCCTATTGAATTGCTCAATTGCACACAAGCCATAGAGCAAGAACAAGGGCGTGTCCGTAAAGACGAACGCTGGGGACCAAGAACCTTGGACCTCGACATTGTGCTTTATGGCAATGAGGTGATTAATTCCGAGAGGCTGATCGTTCCTCATTATGGAATGAAAGAGCGTGAATTCGTACTCTACCCTCTTGCGGAAATTGCACCAAGTTTACAACTCCCTGATGGGACCGAGGTCTCTAAACTACTGGAACAAGTAGATAGAAACGGCCTCAGTATCTGGCAGTCATAGCCAACTCCTAGTAAGGATAAAACCATGAAAAAAATGACCATCAACGACCTAATCAAGTGGAAGCAAGAAGGTCGTAAATTTGCTACTTCAACCGCTTATGATGCGAGCTTTGCCCAACTGTTTGAAAGCCAAGAAATGCCAGTACTTCTTGTTGGTGATTCTCTAGGTATGGTTTTGCAAGGTCACAACGATACTCTGCCAGTAACGGTCGATGATATCGCTTACCATACTCGTTGCGTACGCGCTGGTAGCCCAAATTGTTTGTTGATGGCAGACATGCCATTCATGAGCTACACCACCCCAGAGCAAGCTTGCGAAAATGCGGCTAAACTGATGCGTGCTGGTGCCAATATGGTAAAAATTGAAGGTGGTGACTGGCTTGTCGACACGGTGAAAATGCTCACTGAACGATCAGTTCCAGTTTGTGCTCATCTTGGTTTAACTCCTCAAGCTGTTAATATTTTTGGTGGTTACAAAATCCAAGGTCGCGATCAAGAAAAAGCAGACCGCATGGTAAAAGACGCATTAGCGCTGCAAGAAGCAGGCGCTCAAATCGTCTTACTAGAATGCGTACCAGCTGAGCTTGCTGAACGTATTACGCAAGTGCTTGACGTTCCTGTTATCGGTATTGGTGCAGGTAACGTAACAGATGGTCAAATTCTCGTAATGCATGATATGTTTGGTATTTCTGCCAACTACATGCCGAAATTCTCCAAAAACTTTCTTGCTGAAACAGGTGATATGCGCAAAGCCGTTACTAAATACATTGAAGATGTAGCCAACGGTGTATTCCCAGACGACGCTCATACCATTGCCTAGAGGATAAATGCATGCAAACTTTTGCGGAAATCTCAGCAGTTCGTGAACACCTTAAAACCTTTAAACGTGAAGGTCGTAAAGTGGCGTTTGTCCCTACCATGGGCAACCTTCACGAAGGCCACTTAACTTTAGTGCGTAAAGCACGCGAATACGCTGATATCGTTGTCGTAAGCATCTTTGTTAATCCGATGCAGTTTGATCGTGCAGACGATTTAAATAATTACCCACGCACGCTAGAGGAAGACTTAAGCAAGTTAACCTCTGAAGGGGTCGATGTGGTATTTACGCCAACACCAGAAGTTATCTACCCTGAAGGTCTGGATAAGCAAACCTTCGTCGATGTCCCTGGCCTATCAACAATTCTCGAAGGCGCGTCTCGACCAGGTCATTTCCGTGGCGTGACGACGATTGTGAATAAGCTGTTTAACATCGTACAACCGGATGTCGCGTGCTTCGGCGAGAAGGACTTCCAACAACTTGCTGTTATCCGCAAGATGGTTGATGACCTAGCAATGGACATTGAAATCATCGGTGTACCAACCGTACGTGAAATGGACGGTTTAGCAATGAGTTCACGCAATGGCTTGCTTACGCTGGACGAGCGTCAACGTGCGCCTGTACTTGCTCGTACAATGCGTTGGATCAGCAGTGCCATTCGCGGTGGCCGCGATGACTACGCATCGATCATCGAAGATGCAAGCGACCAACTTCGAGCTGCAGGTCTGCACCCTGATGAGATCTTCATTCGTGATGCTCGTACATTACAAGTGATCACACCAGAAACGACACAAGCTGTCATTCTGATGTCTGCGTTCCTAGGCAAGGCTCGTCTTATCGATAACCAAACGGTAGATATGGTTGTCGAAGCGAAGGAAGAAGCTGAATCTAACAATACAAACTCAGAGAGCGCAGAGTAAGCTCTGAGTCATAAAAGTAAAAAGGTCGACTCTTAGTCGACCTTTTTTATACTCTACGTATAGACGCAATCTAACCCTTCAGGGCGAGTTTTAAACCGCTTGTGCAGCCACATCCACGCTGGAATATCACGTTTTATCATTTTCTCAAGCTCTTGGTTCAAGATGCTTGCCGCTTTAACCGCATTACGTCTCTCGAAACGCTCGCTAATGTCTTTTCCAATGTACAGCGTGTAATGGTGATTTTTACTCACTGTAACGCCAGATATAACCGCGCACTTTGTTGCATCAATGAGAACACTAGACCCGACTGTACTCGCCGCTTGTTCAACAGCAAAAAACGGCGCAAAAACAGAATGGCTAACGCCATAATCATGGTCGGGCAAATACCAAAGTCGATGACCACTCTTCAGAACTTTGAGCATTGATTTCACGTCTTTTCGATCAATCATTTGATGTCCAAAACGAGTTCGACCTCGATGTTGAATAAACTCATAAGCAGGATTCGAATTTGGGCGATAAACGCCATAGCCTTGGGCAAACTGGCTAAAAATACGAGCGGTTATCTCCAAGTTTAAATGGTGACTGCACACCACCAACACACCACGTCCATTCTTTTCCTCAGCGAGTAAACGATCTTTTCCAACAATAGAGGTTATCCGACGTATCCGCCAATCTGGCCAAAACCAAGCGATACCGGTTTCGATGATCGCCATACCAGTATATTGAAAGTTTTTTCGTACTACGTCCTTACATTGCCAATCCGTAAAATCAGGGAAACACAGCTGGAGATTACGCAGAGCGATCTTGTATCGGCGCTTCATTACATGCATCGCAATACAGCCGATGCTTCTACCTAAGATTCGCAATACTACGTATGGCAGTACATTAACAAGAATCGCTAAAGATCCAAATGCCAACCATACAGACCAATATTTGGGCTTAAGTAACTGATAGGAGAAAGGCGGCGGCGGGACAATATTCATAGGATCACTCATTTATTACAAATGATTGAAACCTACCATGATAAAAACCGAAAAATTGTAAGGGTATGTATTGTTATGCACGCGAAAGAGCAGCGTGAATCGCCGCTCTTTGCTTTATGAGAATGGCTTAGCTTCTTAGCCCAATCCCTTTGGTTACTAGATAATGCGCAATGGCATACAGTGCAACAACAAATACTGCAAGTACACTAAATGAAGTGACAATGCCCACATCCGAGACACCTAAAAAGCCGTAGCGGAACGCATTCACCATGTAGACGATTGGGTTGATCTTAGAAACGCCTTGCCAAAATTCAGGCAGCAGACTAATCGAATAAAAGACTCCTCC
The DNA here is from genome assembly GCF_033338775.1 of Vibrio sp. Vb1018. Lineage (NCBI taxonomy): Bacteria > Pseudomonadati > Pseudomonadota > Gammaproteobacteria > Vibrionales > Vibrionaceae > Vibrio > Vibrio sp. Vb1018. Next base: position 116,457 of record NZ_JAWOTI010000014.1, on the reverse strand, counting down.
CAAGTAAGTTAAAGGAGTCAATACAAACGTAGGGATGATCGAAATATCGTCAAACGTTTTTGCGTAAACCGCATTGATCAAGCCACCGAGAGCAAATACCACCGACGTCATGAAGACAGTCGCGACAATAATGCCCCAGTGCTCCACTTGCAAATCAACGAACAAAAGTGACACACAAGTAACAATTGCACCGACCAACAAACCTCGAGTCACGCCGCCCATCACGTAGCCAGCAATAATCACATAGTTTGGTACCGGTGCCACCAGCAGTTCTTCAATGTTCTTCTGTAGCTTTGCACTAAAGAATGACGACGCCACGTTCGAGTATGAGTTGGTGATCACCGACATCATGATCAAACCTGGAACAATGTACTCCATGTAACTAAAGCCGCTCATCTCACCAATTCGAGAGCCAATAAGATTGCCGAAAATGATGAAGTACAACGTCATCGTAATGGCTGGCGGCACTAAGGTTTGCACCCAAATACGTGTAAAGCGAGTGACTTCTTTGCTCAGCAAGCTGCGAAATGCCGTCCAATATAAACCGTACATTTAATTACTCCCCTCTCTTACAATGCTGACAAACAACTCTTCAAGTCGGTTGGCTTTGTTACGCATTGAGAGAACTTTAATGCCATGCTCTGTTAACTGACTGAATACCGAATTCAATCCTTGGCTTTTATCTAGTTCTATCTCTAAAGAGCCATCAACAATACTTTGTCGATTAACACCTTCAAGCTCAGGCACCTCGACTTCTGACTCAATATCCAAGATAAATGTCTCGACGCTTAGCTTACCTAGTAACGCCTTCATGGTGGTATTTTCAATCAGCTCACCACGATTAATAATGCCGATATTTCGACACAGCATCTCCGCTTCTTCTAGGTAGTGTGTCGTTAAAATAATCGTAATTCCTTGCTCTTGGTTGATCTCTTTCAGAAACCCCCACATTGAGCGGCGTAGTTCAATATCCACTCCAGCCGTTGGTTCATCTAAAATGAGTAATTGCGGCTCGTGCATCAAAGCTCTTGCGATCATTAAACGACGCTTCATCCCACCGGATAGGTTACGAGCACGCTCTTGGCGTTTTTCCCATAAATCCAATTTTTTCAGGTATTTTTCTGCTCTTTCTTTGGCTAATACTTTAGACACACCGTAATAGCCAGCTTGCTGCATCACAATTTGCTCAACGGTTTCAAACTGGTTGAAGTTGAACTCCTGTGGCACCAAGCCTAAATTCTGCTTGGCCAATTCGAGGTCGGTATCAATGTCATAACCGAAAACTTTCGTCGTTCCGGAGGTTTTATTCACTAAGGAGGAAATGATGCCAATCGTGGTCGATTTTCCTGCACCATTGGGACCCAGAAGCGCGTAGAAGTCACCCTTTTTCACTTGGAGACTTATACCTTTTAACGCCTCAAAGCCACCTGCATACGTCTTGCGCAATTGTTCAATTTCTAATGCGTACATAAGGTCTTGATTGCCGTTTGTTTGTGATTACTAATACCGACTCATATTTAGCAGCGGTTTACTACAAAATCGCCTTGGGTATCGTACTGGAGGTCCATCAGTTTATCGTTGAATAACGATGATTACAAATAAACCTTTCGATAATATTGGAAATATAACCCTTACCTCGTAAAGGTTATCTCTAAGTAAGACAAAATAGAGCATAAAAAAACGCAACAGGAAACTGTTGCGTTTTTAACTGTCAGAATGATTACGCCGTTATGCGCTGATACTGGTCTGCCTCAACATGTGCCACCGCCGCATTCAATGCTTCGTAACGGAATTGGTACATATTTTCATCCGGGACAAGGTCAATCACATGGAATTTCTCTAGCTGTTCTCGTGTTCGCTCATTCGGGCATAATAAATACACGGCACAATTGGCATCGAGAGCATCCTTAATCGCATTCTCTAACGCCAAACCGACGGTTACATCAATCATTGGTACATCCGTAAGATCGAGAATCATCACGTCATAGTCCGAAATACTAGAGTGCTGACGTGAAATGGCTTTAGAAACACTAAAGATCATCGGACCGGAAAGATAAAAGAACAGCACTTTACCATTAGCACGATCCAACAAACCACGCTCGCTGTCAGTCAGCGGCACATCATCTTCATCCGCGTCGCTGATCGCTTTTACTTGTCGCGCCTGCTCTCGGCTCAAACGCTCGATGATGATAATGTTCGAGATAAAGACGCCTAAACCCACCGCAACGATAAGATCAACGAATACTGTAAGCAACATAACGCCATACATCACCGCCATTCCGGAAAAGCTTACCTTATGTGCCCTCTGAATAAAGCTCCAGTCTAGGATGTTAAAGCCAACATACACCGCAATGCCTGCTAACACAGCCATCGGGATTGGCTCTGTTAATCCGCCAGCAACCAGTACAACCAACGCCAACATTAGTGCACGAATCACACCAGATAATGGCGAACGAGCCCCAACTTGGATATTCGTTACCGTCCCCATGGTAGCCCCCGCCCCCGGCAGCGCACCAAACAAGCCTGAGATCATGTTAGCTAACCCTTGACCTCGCAGCTCTTTATCTGAGTCGTGTTCTTTACGAGTTAATGAGTCACCGATAACCGCCGTTAACAAAGTATCAATACAACCTAATGTGCCTAGCACTAATGCATCAATGACCATCTCGACAAACATATCTGTGTCAATATAAGGGGCGACGAGAGAAGGTAACCCAGCAGGAATTTCACCGATACGACGAATATCTTCTGTATCAAAGAGAATCACAGACAATAAAGTCACCGCGACCAATGCCACGAGCTGTGCAGGAACGTATTTACGATATTGCTTAGGGAAGAAAAAAAGAATCCCCAAAGTCAGTAGTCCCAAAAACAACTCACTGAACTTAAGGTTAGAAATGGTCTCCGGCAAAGCAGATAACGTTCCGAGTACTCCCCCTGAAGGCGCAGCATGCCCCATCAAAGGCGATAACTGCAGAATGATAAGAATCACACCTATGCCAGACATAAAACCGGAAATAACGCTGTAAGGCATCAAGGTAACGTATTTACCCAGTTTTAATGTCCCCAATAGGATTTGGAACGCGCCAGCCATCATGACAACCGTGAAAGTCATAGCCATGCCCGTTTCTGGGTATTTCGCCATCATACTGGTTAATACTGCGGTCATGATTACCGTCATTGGCCCTGTCGGTTCTGATATTAACGTATTAGAACCACCAAATAACGAGGCAAACAAACCGACCATTATTGCCCCCCAAAGGCCGGCCTCAGCCCCGGCTCCGGATGCAACACCAAACGCTAACGCCAGAGGGAGAGAGATAATCGCCGTGGTTACCCCGCCAAATACATCCCCTTTGAAATTGATATCTTCAAAACGACTACCGAACACTGCTGATTTTCCCTGCATTCAATTTTAAAAAGTAAAATATCACTACTTTAACGAGCTAGGCGAAAATTTAAACCATAAATAGATTAAGGCTAAATTCACACCACAAATAGTTTCACCAGATTTTACTTTTTTCTTAATGAAAACTAGTCAGATGAGTCCTATCTGACGAATATTTAACGAGATCGAAATTGTAACATTGTGTATAGTTACAACACTGATCGCTTGCATGTGCACACAAACAGCAGCAGCGATTTTGTCTTTTAAGGGAAGTAGTTTGCAAAATGCCGGAAATAAAACAGTTATTTGAAAACAATTCGAAATGGTCTCAAGAGATCAAATCTGATCGACCTGAATACTTCGCAAAACTCGCTGAGGGGCAAAAGCCTGATTTTCTTTGGATTGGCTGCTCTGATAGCCGCGTTCCTGCCGAGCGACTAACCGGGCTATACTCAGGTGAACTCTTTGTTCATCGGAATGTTGCAAACCAAGTTATCCATACTGATCTCAACTGTCTATCTGTCGTCCAGTACGCCGTAGACGTTCTTAAGGTTAAACACATCATTGTCTGTGGACACTATGGATGTGGTGGCGTAAATGCAGCCATTGATAACCCTAAGCTAGGTCTTATTAATAATTGGCTGTTACATATCAGAGATATCTATTTCAAACACCGCACATACCTAGATCAAATGCCGCAACAAGATCGAGCGGATAAACTAGGCGAGCTTAATGTTGCAGAGCAAGTGTACAACTTGGGTAACTCAACCATCCTGCAAAACGCTTGGGAGCGTGGGCAAGATGTTGAAATTCATGGTGTGGTATACGGAATTGAAGATGGTCGCTTAGAGTACTTAGGCATTCGTTCTAACTCTAAGGAAACCGTAGAAGCGTCTTACCAGAAAGCTCTTTCGACGATTCTAAATACAGACAACAAGCTCCTTTGTCGCTAAGTCATATCTAAAAGTTGAACGAAAAACGCCCATCTTAGATGGGCGTTTTTTATATTTTTAATGCTGAACTCAATGATTATTCTTGAGGTACAACTTTACCGATGTATGGTAAGTGGCGGTATTTCTGCGCGTAATCAATACCCACCCCAACGACAAATTCATCTGGAATTTCGAAACCAATCCAATCCACAGGAACATTCACTTCACGACGAGATGGCTTATCTAGGAGCGTACAAATAGCGATAGACTTCGGCTCACGTAGCGAAAGAATCTCACGGATTTTATTTAGTGTGTTACCAGTGTCAATGATGTCTTCAACAAGCAGAATGTCTTTACCTTTGATGTCATCATCCAAATCTTTCAAGATACGAACGTCACGTGAGCTTTCCATCGTATTGCCGTAGCTTGACGCAGTCATAAAATCAACTTGGTGAGTCAGTTCGATAGCACGTGCCAAGTCTGCCATAAATACAAATGAGCCACGCAATAAGCCTACCAACACAAGATCTTCACTACCTTGATAACGCTCTGTAATTTGTTTGCCTAATTCACGAACTCGCTCCTGAACTTCTTGCTCAGAAATCATGACTTCTATTGTATGTTTCATACTGTGCTCAATCTAAATTTGTGGGTTGAGGTAAGTCGCACGCAAACGATCACCTAATCTTACGGCGTGTAGTGTATCACCACGTTCATTGGGTTGAAAGTCGCATCCTGTTGCCAAAAAATCTTGGAAGAAGGTCTTAGTTTTATAAAGTTCATAGCTAAATTTATCAATAATAATGACATTACTGTATATAAATTGTTCTACAGATGTTGACCTTGTGCATATGCACCATTACACTCATCACTGCTTTAAGCAACTATTAAAATAATCAATTAGGGGGTTACCCCCAATATCAACTCAAATGGCAAGGAAAATGGATATGGACTCAATTGCAAAGAGACCTAGAACTAGGCTTTCTCCAATTAAGCGTAAGCAACAGTTAATGGAAATCGCATTGGAAGTATTTGCGCGCCGCGGCATCGGTCGTGGTGGTCACGCAGATATCGCAGAAATTGCTCAAGTTTCTGTGGCGACTGTTTTTAACTACTTCCCTACACGCGAAGACTTGGTGGATGAAGTTCTCAATCACGTCGTACGTCAGTTCTCAAACTTCCTATCTGATAACATAGACCTAGACTTACACGCACGTGAAAACATCGCCAATATTACTAATGCGATGATCGAGCTTGTCAGCCAAGACTGTCACTGGCTAAAAGTATGGTTCGAGTGGAGTGCTTCAACACGTGACGAAGTATGGCCATTGTTTGTTTCAACTAACCGCACTAACCAGCTGCTAGTACAAAACATGTTCATTAAAGCAATTGAACGCGGTGAGGTGTGTGACCAGCACGATTCAGAACACTTGGCAAACCTGTTCCACGGTATTTGTTACTCACTGTTTGTCCAAGCGAACCGCGCTAAAGGTGAAGCGGAACTGAAACATCTAGTGAATTCATACTTAGATATGCTTTGCATTTACAACCGTGAACACTAAAGCTTAACTCGTGATATATGTCAGCCCACCGTTTGGTGGGCTTTTTATTGTCTACTGTCAGATCAGCACACATTTATATTTCTATATAACAAGCATAAAAAAACCGCTGCACTGCAGCGGCTTCTATCATTCAGTCAGAAAAAGCTTACTTCTTCTTAACTGCTTTTTTGTTTGGCAGGTCAGTGATTGAACCTTCAAATACTTCAGCAGCTAGACCTACAGACTCGTGTAGAGTTGGGTGAGCGTGGATAGTCAGAGCGATATCTTCTGCATCACAGCCCATCTCAATTGCAAGGCCGATTTCACCAAGTAGTTCACCACCGTTAGTACCAACGATAGCACCACCGATTACGCGGTGAGTTTCTTTGTCGAAGATTAGCTTAGTCATACCGTCTGCGCAGTCAGATGCGATTGCACGACCTGATGCTGCCCATGGGAATGTTGCTACTTCGTACTTGATGCCTTCTTCTTTCGCTTCTTTTTCAGTCTTACCAACCCAAGCCACTTCTGGCTCAGTGTACGCAATTGAAGGGATAACTTTAGGGTCGAAGTAGTGCTTCTTACCAGAGATAACTTCAGCAGCTACGTGACCTTCATGCACACCTTTGTGAGCAAGCATTGGTTGACCAACGATATCACCGATCGCGAAGATGTGAGGAACGTTAGTACGCATTTGCTTATCAACGTTGATGAAGCCGCGCTCGTCAATTTCTAGACCCGCTTTTTCACCGTCGATTAGCTTACCATTTGGTACACGACCGATAGCAACTAGAACCGCATCGTAACGCTCAGCTTCAGCTGGTGCTTTCTTGCCTTCCATTGAAACGTAGATACCGTCTTCTTTTGCTTCAACTGCTGTTACTTTCGTTTCTAGCATTAGCTTGAACTTGTCTTTGATACGCTTAGTAAATACTTTAACGATATCTTTGTCTGCTGCAGGAATTACCTGGTCAAACATTTCAACAACTTCAACTTTAGAACCTAGAGAGTGGTAAACCGTACCCATTTCTAGACCGATGATACCACCGCCCATGATAAGCAGTTTTTCTGGCACTTCTTTTAGTTCAAGAGCGTCAGTAGAGTCCCAAATACGTGGGTCTTCATGCGGGATAAATGGCAGTTTGATTGGACGAGAACCAGCCGCAACGATTGCGTTGTCAAAGTTAACAACTGTTGGCTCACCTTCGCCTTCTACAAGGATAGAGTTAGGGCCAGTGAACTTACCGTAACCGTTAACTACTGTTACGTTACGCATCTTAGCCATACCGCTTAGGCCGCCAGTTAGTTGGTTAACAACTTTTTCTTTCCAGATGCGGATTTTGCTGATGTCTGTTTGAGGCTCACCGAACACAACGCCGTGGTCAGCCATCGCTTTCGCTTCTTCAATTACTTTAGAAACGTGAAGCAGTGCTTTAGATGGGATACAACCCACGTTCAGACATACACCGCCAAGCGTGCTGTAACGTTCAACTAGTACAGTTTCAAGACCTAAGTCCGCACAACGGAATGCAGCGGAGTAACCAGCAGGACCAGAACCAAGTACAACAACTTGGGCTTTAATTTCTTTGCTCATTTTGACCTCTTGTAGTCATTATCCCTAACAGGCTGAGTGGGTATCGATTTTTTATGTTTAAGAGAGATTTGTTTTAAACAGTTATTTTCAGACCGCTAACAGTTTACAGAGATGTTAATGGTGTGAAAAGTAAATCAATTTAGCCTGTGAGCTAGACAACAATTCGATTGTGAAAACCCTGAACGAAGCAAGGCTGATAACCAAATTGTCGGTAATTATGATTAGCAGAGGCGGCTAAGTTGCCGCCTCTCATTCATCTAATTTCTATTACAGAACTAGACGACGAATGTCAGATAGACATGAGTTTAGGTAAGTGATGAAGCGCGCACCTTCAGCACCATCGATCACACGGTGGTCGTATGATAGAGACAGTGGAAGTTGTAGACGCGGTTCGAACTCTTTACCGTTCCATACCGGTTTCATTTCTGACTTAGACACACCTAGGATACCAACTTCTGGCGCGTTTACGATTGGAGTAAATGCCGTACCGCCGATACCGCCTAGGCTAGAGATAGTGAAACAGCCACCTTGCATGTCAGCCGCAGTTAGCTTACCAGCACGTGCTTTCTTAGAAACCGCCATTAGCTCTTCAGATAGCTCGTAGATGCCTTTCTTGTTCACGTCTTTAAATACAGGAACAACTAGACCGTTTGGTGTATCTACCGCGATACCAACATTCACGTATTTCTTCAGAATTAGGCTCTCACCGTCTTCTGATAGAGAAGAGTTGAACGCTGGGAACGCTTCAAGCGCTTTAGCTACCGCTTTCATGATGAACACAAGTGGTGTGATCTTCATGCCAGTGTCTTTCTTCGCTTCAATCGCGTTTTGCTCTTTACGGAATGCTTCAAGAGCCGTGATGTCTGCGTTATCCCACTGTGTAACGTGCGGGATCATTACCCAGTTACGGTGTAGGTTTGCGCCAGAGATCTTCTTAATGCGAGATAGCGGTTGAACTTCTGTCTCACCAAACTTGCTGAAGTCCACTTTTGGCCATGGTAGTAGACCAAGAGCCGCGCCGTCGCCTTTGCCAGATGCTGCTGCACCTGCGCCAGACTCAAGACGCTTAAGTGCATCTTTCACGTAAGCTTGAACGTCTTCTTTTAGGATACGGCTCTTACGACCAGAACCTTTAACCTTAGAAAGATTAACGCCAAATTCACGCGCTAGACGACGAACAACTGGAGACGCGTGAGCGTACTCATCGTTTTCTTTGAAATCGCCAGTCGCTGCTGGAGCTGCTGCCGCTGGAGCTTCTGCTTTAGGAGCCGGAGCTGCAGGTGCTGCCGCTTGAGCTGGAGCTGGAGCTGCTGCAGGAGCAGGTGCTGCACCCGCCACTTCGAATACCATGATTAGTGAGCCAGTAGACACTTTGTCGCCAGCTGCAATCTTGATTTCTTTAACTGTGCCAGCGAATGGTGCAGGAACTTCCATAGAAGCTTTGTCACCTTCAACAGTGATTAGAGATTGCTCTTCTTCCACTGTGTCGCCAACCGCAACCATGATCTCAGTAACTTCAACTTCGTCGCCGCCGATATCTGGAACGTTCACTTCTTTTGCCGCAGACGCTGCTGGAGCTGCTGCCGCAGGAGCTTCAGCTGCCGCTGGTGCTGCTGGAGCGCCTGAACCTGCTGTTTCGAATACCATGATAAGTGAGCCAGTCGATACTTTATCGCCTGCTGCAACTTTGATCTCTTTTAGAGTACCTGCGAATGGCGCTGGAACTTCCATAGAAGCTTTGTCGCCTTCAACAGTTAGAAGAGATTGCTCTTCTTCGATGCTGTCGCCAACGGCAACCATGATTTCAGTAACTTCTACTTCATCACCACCGATGTCTGGTACGTGAACTTCTTTTAGTTCTGCCGCTGCTGCTGGAGCTGGAGCTGCTGCTGGAGCTGCTTCTGCCGCAGGAGCAGGTGCAGCGTCAGCTGCACTCTCGGCTTCGAAAATCATGATTAGAGAACCAGTAGAAACCTTGTCGCCTTCTGCAACTTTGATTTCTTTAACGATACCCGCTTGAGAAGCAGGAACTTCCATAGAAGCTTTATCGCCTTCAACTGTGATCAGAGATTGCTCTTCTTCAACCTTGTCGCCAACGCTTACAAGAATCTCAGTAACTTCAACCTCATCCGCACCGATGTCTGGTACATTAATTTCGATTGCCATTTCTTATCTACCTTCTTAATTAAGCGTATAGCGGGTTTGTTTTCTCTGTGTCGATGTCGAATTTCTTAATTGCTTCTGCAACTACAGATTTCTCAACTTCGCCACGTTTCGCTAGTTCAGTTAGCGCTGCTACTACTACGTAACCTGCGTTCACTTCGAAGTGACGACGTAGGTTTTCACGGCTGTCTGAACGACCGAAGCCATCAGTACCAAGAACTTTGAAAGACTCAGCAGGAATGTATGCACGAACCTGCTCTGCGTAGTTCTTCATGTAGTCAGTTGCTGCGATAGCAGGTTCAGTACCCATTACTGTTTGGATGTAAGGTACTTTCGCTTCCGCTTCTGGGTGAAGCATGTTGAAACGCTCTGCATCTTGGCCATCGCGAGTTAGTTCGTTGAATGACGTTACAGAGTAAACATCAGAAGCAACACCGTAATCTTCGCTTAGGATTTGAGCTGCTTTACGTACTTCATTCATGATAGTACCAGAGCTCATTAGCTGAACTTTCGCTTTGTCGCCCGTGTAAGTTTCTAGCTTGTAGATACCTTTACGGATGCCTTCTTCAGCGCCTTCTGGCATTGCTGGCATTGCGTAGTTTTCGTTCATTAGCGTTAGGTAGTAGAACACGTTTTCTTGTTCTGGACCGTACATGCGACGGATACCGTCTTGCATGATTACAGCTACTTCGTACGCGAACGTTGGGTCGTAAGAAATACAGTTAGGAACCGTACCCGCCAAAATGTGCGAGTGGCCGTCTTCGTGCTGTAGACCTTCACCGTTCAACGTTGTACGACCCGCAGTTGCACCTAGTAGGAAACCACGTGCTTGTTGGTCACCAGCCATCCACGCCATGTCGCCAACACGTTGGAAGCCGAACATTGAGTAGTAGATGTAGAACGGAATCATTGGTAGGTCGTTTGTCGAGTATGAAGTCGCAGCAGCAACCCATGAAGACATAGCACCTAGCTCGTTGATACCTTCTTGTAGAACCTGACCTGAAGTCGCTTCTTTGTAGTAAGAAACAACGCCACGGTCTTCTGGTGTGTATGTTTGGCCGTGCGGGTTGTAGATACCGATTTGACGGAACAGACCTTCCATACCGAATGTACGTGCTTCGTCAGCAATGATAGGAACGATGTTCTTACCAATGTTCTTGTTCTTAAGTAGAACGTTTAGTGCACGTACGAATGCCATAGTAGAAGAGATATCACGCTTCTGTTCTTCTAGTAGTGGCTTGAATTCTTCTAGCTCAGGAACGATGAATTCTTGAGTGAATTTTGGTAGACGCTGTGGCGTGTAGCCGTGTAGCGCTTTACGACGAGCGTGTAGGTATTCGTACTCTTTTGAACCTTCTTCAAGTTTCAGGTACGGAAGTTCTTTCACTGCTTCGTCAGTTAGGATGTCTTGAAGACCTAGACGATCACGTAGGTGTAGTACGTGAGTCATGTCCATCTTCTTAACTTGGTGCGCGATGTTCTTACCTTCAGCCGCTTCACCCATGCCGTAACCTTTAACAGTCTTAGCTAGGATTACTGTTGGACGACCTTTAGTTTCTGCCGCGTTTTTGTATGCCGCGTATAGCTTAGAAGACTCGTGACCACCACGCTTAAGTGCGAAGATTTCGTCATTAGTCATGTCAGCAACAAGTGCAGCTGTCTCTGGGTACTTACCAAAGAAGTGCTCACGTACGTACGCGCCATCTTTTGATTTGAATGTTTGGTAGTCGCCGTCGATCGTTTCATTCATAAGCTGTAGAAGCTTACCAGTCGTATCTTTAGCTAGTAGTGAATCCCAGTTGTTACCCCAGATTACTTTCACTACGTTCCAACCAGCACCTTTGAACAGACCTTCAAGTTCTTGAATGATCTTACCGTTACCCATTACAGGGCCATCTAGACGCTGTAGGTTACAGTTGATTAGGAAGCATAGGTTATCTAGTTTCTCACGCGCAGCAAAAGAGATAGCACCACGTGATTCTGGCTCATCCATCTCACCGTCACCTAGGAACGCGTAAACGCGCTGCTCTGAAGTATCTTTAAGACCACGGCCTTCTAGGTACTTAAGGAAACGAGCTTGGTAGATAGAAGCGATTGGACCTAGGCCCATCGATACTGTCGGGAACTGCCAGAATTCAGGCATCAGTTTAGGGTGCGGGTATGAAGGAATACCTTTGCCGTCTACTTCTTGACGGAAGTTGTCTAGCTGCTCTTCAGTTAGACGACCTTCAACGAATGCACGTGAGTAGATACCTGGTGAAATGTGACCTTGGTAGTAAACTAGGTCGCCACCATCCTTCTCGTTTGGTGCACGGAAGAAGTGGTTGAAACATGTCTCGTAGAACGCAGCAGAAGACTGGAAAGACGCCATGTGGCCGCCTAGCTCTAGGTCTTTCTTAGATGCACGTAGAACGATCATGATAGCGTTCCAACGAATAATTGAGCGAATACGACGCTCAAGTGTTGTGTCACCTGGGTATGCTGGTTCTTGGTCTGCAGGAATCGTGTTGATGTAGTTAGTTGTGATACCTGTTGGCATATCAACACCGTCTAGACGTGCTTTATCTAGAACTTGCTCTAATAGGAATTGAGCACGCTCTAGACCTTCTTCACGTACAACTGACTCAAGCGCTTGTAGCCATTCTTGAGTTTCCAGTGCATCTACGTCATGCTTCATATCAGACATGGCGATCTATCCTTCTGTTGGTTGGATCTACTTATTTAAGTAACGCTCTTACGAGTCATTACCCTGCTGAATTCGACGTAGAGAACGCTCTCGTCGAGACTCTTCTCGAGTCAAATCCAACAATGTTTCTTCGATGTAAGCCAAGTGCGAGTGGGACATTTCTCGCGCCTTTTCAGGCTGACCAGAAACAATCGCATCCACGATATTGGCTCGGTGTTTACTGACTTTCTCGACCGCTTCTGGGCGGCGACGTAGTAATTTAAAATTTTGTAGAATATTTTGCTCAAGCAAAGGTGCTAAGCTTCGAACAATGTGCAACAAAACCACGTTGTGCGCGGCCTCTGTCAAAGCGATCAAAAATTGCATTACTTCCGCAGATTCAGCTTCGATATCGTTGTTTGCTTGCTCTTGGCTAATGCGCTCAAGGCAACCTTGAATACGCGCAAAATCTTCTTCGGTACCACGTAAAGCTGCAAAGTAGGCTGAAATTCCTTCCATCGCATGACGAGACTCAAGCACATCAAGCTGGGTTTCAGAATGACTAGACAACAAATTCAACAAGGGATCTGAAAAGCTCTTCCAGATATTCTCACTTACGAATGTTCCGCCACCTTGGCGACGAGTCAACAAACGCTTCGCTTCCAAGCGTTGAATGGCTTCTCGGACTGAAGGACGAGACACATCGAACTGTTTTGCCAGTTCACGCTCTGGAGGCAGTTGTTGCCCCGGAGACAATGTTCCTTCCACTATCAACCTTTCTAACTCTTGTTCTATAACATCAGAGAGTTTTGGCTGACGAATCCTTTGATAAGCCATAATTTATTGTTCTTCTACTCTTGCAGGTAATTGGTAATACCAATTTTAAGTTGGTGCAGAAATTAACATAATTAAAACGCCACTGTCCAGCCGAAAATTGACCTAAATCATAGAACGAGCTTACTTCCAACACTCTGATAACAATCGACTGTTAAAACAGCAATAGAATTGGTATGACCAATTACATAAAGCATACAAATGGGAAGTCGACGTGCTAGCAGTTTTGGAAAAGAAATACAGAAAATGACAAAATCATCAGTCTATTTATTCACCAAAACGGCATGTACGAGCGTAAAAATGTAGTTAACTTTTAACAATCATTAATATTTCTGGTATCAAAAAAAGGCATACCTGATCGTATGCCTTATTTATTTCGCTTTTTTGAATTTACACTTTCGCTACAAATCAACGCTGTATAAGCAGTCTATATTTCACCCAATCAAAGCTTAGACCAGGATCGCTTTTTCTCAAGGGCGCAATATATTGATGACCGGTAATTCGTGGCGGGGTGATTTGAGGATAAGATTGCATAATCACCTCAGTGATCTCTGCAAGTGATTGATATTGCGCTTCTGTGTAGGCAGTAAATTCTGTCCCTTCAAGCTCGATACCAATGGAATAATCATTACAACGCTTCCTGCCCGCGAAACTGGATTGACCGGCATGCCATGCTCTATCGAGAAAAGAAACAAATTGAACAACCTCGCCGTTTCTTTTAATCAAGCAATGTGCAGAAACGCCCATTTTGTGAATAACTTCAAAAAATGGATGTGCATTTGGGTCTAGCTTGCCAGTGAAGAAGTCCTCAATATACGTTCCACCAAACTGCCCAGGAGGCAAACTGATGTTGTGTACCACCAGCAGAGAGATGTCGTTTGTATCAGAGCGAGCATCAAAAAATGGTGACGGAACATGCTTTGCCTGTGTCAGCCAGCCATTCTCGATAATTGGGCGCATATCAACCTCTCTACTTTGCAAATTAACTGCTGAAATTATTGACACCGGAGAGTATCATTCGTTGCCATCTCCCTTTCAAGACAAGATTTGCGATGAAGAACACACACAACATTCAAGAACGCCTAGAATACCTTAAACAACAACTCCCTTTAGAGATCACTCGCTCTGTCGCTGATACCTTAAAAGAAGATCTAGGTGGCAGTGTCGACGCAGATAACGACATTACTGCATCTTTGATCCCTGCCGATGCGGTTAATACCGCAACGATTATTACTCGTGAGCATGGTGTGTTCTGTGGTCAAGCATGGGCTGATGAAGTTTTTAAACAGCTCGGTGACAAGGTCAGTATTGAATGGCACGTAAAGGACGGCGATAAAGTCGAGCCTAACCAAACCCTTTGCACGCTGACAGGCCCTGCTCGTGACTTGTTGACTGGTGAACGTAACGCAATGAACTTCATCCAAACGCTGTCTGGCTGCGCAACAGTTACCGCAGAGTACGCTGAAAAAATCGCGCATACTGAGTGCCGTCTACTAGACACACGCAAAACCATTCCTGGTCTGCGTAGCGCACTAAAATACGCCGTGACCTGCGGTGGTGGCTTTAATCATCGCATCGGTGTGTTCGACGCTTACCTTATTAAAGAAAACCACATTATTGCTTGTGGTGGCATCACTCAAGCCATCCAAAAAGCGAAAGAGCTTAACCCAGGCAAACCGGTAGAAGTAGAAACGGAAAGCTTAGAAGAGTTGAAACAAGCGATAGAGGCTGGTGCCGACATCATCATGCTCGATAACTTCACAAAAGAAATGATGCGTGAAGCCGTAGCGATTAACGCAGGTCGTGCCGCTTTAGAGAACTCCGGCAACATTACGCTAGAGACCATCGCAGAATACGCAGAAACCGGTGTCGATTACATTTCGGTAGGCGCGTTGACTAAGCATCTAAAAGCGATGGATCTTTCGATGCGCTTCAAATAATAAAAGCAACACAATCTCAATTACTTCAACTAACTCAGTGAGTTGTGAGTAACTAATCATTTAAAAGGGCCAATTGGCCCTTTCTTTTTATCCACTAAAAAAAATAGTACTACTCGCAAAACTCTGCATGCGATATGCAACTTTTCACCAAAGAGTTTTATCTCACTCGAGAGCCCATCCCTTCCCCATTTTCAACCCACCTTAACTCTCCATAATCTTTCGCCAATGCAAGAGCATTATTAATTTTTAGGAAAGGGTTAAAAATGAAAAACAGTAAACAGAAAAAACAACAGGGTTTTACTCTGATTGAGTTAATGATTGTGGTGGCGGTAATTGGTGTTTTAGCTGCAATTGCAGTTCCACAATACCAAAAATATGTAGCTAAAAGTGAGGCAGCGTCTGCACTAGCATCCATCACTGGGCATAGAATAAATGTTGAAACTTATGTTGTTGAAAATGGCTCATTTCCAACAGCAGCCCAGCTACCAGTTCCGACTTCTCCACTTGGTGTAATTAGCTATACAGCTTCAGCTTCAGGAGCAAGTACGTCGTCAGGTGCAATAAAATTCACATTTAATAGCACCGGTGTAAGTCCAGACGTTATCAGTAAAGACGTTACTCTAGGGCGTGATGGAACAGGTCAATGGAACTGTACCTCTGGCATTACTGCTACAGGTGTAAAGCCTAAAGCATGCTCGTAAGAAGTTAAGCAGTGCTAACTAACCTCTCCACGGTTCTTCGCCAAAAAGGGTTACTGACTTTTTCCCAAGAAGAATCGTTAATAGAGCAAGTCAAAGCTTCTGGCATTTCGATGCCAGAGGCTTTACTCAGTTCTGGATTATTTACATCAAGCGAACTCGCTGAGCACTTAAGTTCTCTCTTTGGTTTAAATCAGCCCGAGTTATCTCAGTACGAGTATGCTTCGCTTTGTCAGCAACTTGGCCTTAGGGAATTAATCACGCGGCATAACGCACTCCCACTCCAGCGTACGTCTTCAACGTTATTATTAGCGGTTGCCGACCCCACCAACCAACAAGCAGAAGATGATTTTCGCTTTGCCACTGGTTTACAGATTGAATTGGTGTTGGCGGATTTTCGTCAACTCAGCGCGGCAATTCGACGCTTATATGGTCGTTCATTGAGTCATGAGAAGTCCGGGTTAAAAGAGATCAACCAAGAAGAGTTAGCCAATCTGGTTGATGTGGGCGCAGATGAAATCGACAACATTGAAGACTTGAGCCAAGATGAGTCTCCTGTTAGCCGTTACATCAACCAAATTCTGTTGGACGCTGTGCGCAAAGGCGCATCCGATATCCACTTTGAGCCTTATGAAAAGATGTACCGTGTGCGCCTACGCTGTGATGGCATCTTAATTGAAACACAGCAGCCACCAAGCCACTTAAGTCGCCGCTTATCCGCTCGTATCAAAATCCTCTCTAAACTTGATATTGCAGAGCGACGTTTACCACAAGATGGGCGTATTAAGCTCAAGTTGAATCAAGACACCGCAATTGATATGCGTGTATCCACGCTACCGACTCTATTCGGAGAGAAAATTGTACTACGACTGCTCGACAGCAGCTCTGCGTCATTGGATATCGACAAGCTTGGTTATAGCGAACAACAAAAACAATTGTACTTGGATGCGCTGCGTCGCCCACAAGGCATGATTCTGATGACAGGCCCAACCGGGAGCGGAAAAACCGTTTCTCTGTACACTGGGCTGAGTATCCTCAATAAGCCAGAAATCAACATTTCCACGGCAGAAGACCCAGTAGAAATTAACTTATCGGGCATTAACCAAGTTCAAGTTCAGCCTAAGATTGGTTTTGGTTTTGCCGAAGCCCTGCGCTCTTTCTTACGTCAAGACCCGGATGTGGTAATGGTCGGTGAGATTCGTGACTTAGACACTGCGGAAATCGCCATAAAAGCATCGCAAACCGGTCACTTAGTACTTTCAACCTTGCATACCAATTCTGCAGCTGAAACGGTGATTCGTTTATCAAACATGGGCGTAGAAAGCTTTAACTTGGCCTCCTCTCTTAGTTTGATTATTGCCCAGCGCTTAGCCCGTAAACTGTGCTCGGTCTGCAAGCAACCACAAGAGCTTACCGTTCAGTTGCAACATCTCAGTATTCAAGCAAGCGACAACATTTTTAAAGCCAATCCCGATGGATGCAATGAGTGTACCCATGGTTATTCCGGCCGAACGGGGATTTATGAAGTGATGCGCTTTGATGAATTTCTTTCCGAAGCGCTTATTAAAGGCGCCTCTGTACATGAACTAGAAAAACTCGCCATCGCAAATGGTATGAGCACGTTACAAATGTCGGGCATAGAAAAACTCAAACAAGGGATCACAAGTTTTAGTGAACTACAGCGCGTACTTTATTTTTAATCCTTTAATCAGCAGTCACATCCATGAAAAGCACTACACCACAACTTAAAAACTTCCGCTGGAAAGGCATCAACAGTTCAGGCAAAAAGACATCTGGGCAAACCCTCGCGATGACAGAAATTGAAGTACGCGAGCGTCTAGACGCACAGCACATCAAGATCAAGAAGTTAAAGAAAAGCAGTATCTCGTTTCTCACTAAACTCAGCCATCGCGTGAAAGGCAGAGACATCACGGTGTTTACCCGTCAGATTTCGACGATGTTGATAACCGGTGTGCCCTTGGTTCAGGCTTTAAAATTGGTATCAGAGAATCACAAAAAAGCAGAGATGAAATCCATTTTGATGAGCGTGACACGCGCCGTTGAAGCAGGGACGCCCATGTCAAAAGCCATGCGCACTGCAAGTGAACACTTTGACCCACTCTATACCGATCTTATCGCCACAGGTGAGCAATCCGGTAACTTAGCAGAAGTGTTCGAGCGCTTAGCCACCTACCGAGAAAAAAATGAACAACTCCGTGCGAAAGTGATCAAAGCACTGATCTACCCAGCCATGGTAGTGCTAGTAGCGTTAGGCGTGTCGTTTATCATGCTCACCAAAGTCATTCCCGAGTTTGAAAAAATGTTTGTTGGTTTTGGTGCTGACTTACCGTGGTTTACCAGGCAAGTATTAGATCTTTCCGCCTGGACACAAAACTGGAGTCCGTTTATCGCACTAGGCTCCATTAGTTTATTCATTTCGGCGAGAATCCTCTCTAAGCGTTCAGATTCTTTTCGCTTAATGCTCAACCGCTCTGTGCTTAAATTTCCTGTCCTGGGCCCTGTATTATCAAAAGCCGCTATCGCCAAATTTAGTCGAACACTCGCCACAAGCTTTACAGCGGGTATTCCAATTCTAACCAGTTTAAAAACCACATCAAAAACCTCAGGAAACTTACACTATCAACTCGCCATAGAAGAAGTTTACCGTGATACCGCCGCAGGTATGCCAATGTATGTTGCCATGCGTAACTGTAATGTGTTCCCTGAATTAGTGTTACAAATGGTCATGATCGGTGAAGAGTCTGGTCGACTTGACGATATGCTCAATAAAGTTGCAACGATCTACGAGTTTGAAGTCGACAACACCGTCGACAACCTTAGTAAAATTCTAGAGCCGCTAATTATCGTATTTTTAGGTATCGTTGTTGGCGGATTAGTGACAGCAATGTACTTGCCAATCTTTAACTTAATGAGTGTATTGGGCTAGAATGAGCTGTTAACTCCTTTAAAACAGCATCTTGCTGATTTCACTCATCGCTCAAGAGACAAATATGGAAGTATTCCAGTACTACCCTTGGCTATTCGTTGTGTTTGCCACCATCTTCGGTCTGATCGTGGGTAGCTTCCTCAATGTGGTTATTTATCGACTACCTAAAATCATGGAACTAGAATGGCGACGCGAATGTGCCGAGTCATTTCCTGAATACAAAATAGAACCTCCTAAAGAAGTGCTGACCTTGAGCGTCCCACGCTCCTCCTGCCAGAAATGCGCAACACCGATACGTATTCGCGACAACATTCCTGTGATTAGCTGGCTGCTTTTAAAAGGCAAATGTCACAACTGTCAGACAACCATTAGCACACGCTATCCACTGATTGAACTGCTCACTGCATTCTGCTCAGGCTTTGTCGCTTACCACTTTGGTTTTAGTTACTTTACCGTTGCCCTACTCTTTTTCACTTTTATCTTAATCGCTGCAACATTTATCGATCTCGATACTATGTTGTTACCTGACCAATTAACATTACCATTAACTTGGGCTGGCATTGCCTTAGCATTAGTCGAAATAAGTCCTGTTACTCTACAAGATTCTGTCATTGGTGCTATTGCTGGTTACCTATGTCTCTGGTCCGTTTACTGGGGCTTTAAGCTACTTACTGGTAAAGAAGGAATGGGATATGGTGATTTTAAACTACTAGCAGCACTAGGGGCTTGGCTAGGTTGGCAGTCACTGCCGATGATCATTCTACTTTCTTCTGTGGTTGGCATCGTATTTGGCATCATTCAACTACGCTTGCAAAAGCAGGGAATTGAAAAAGCTTTCCCTTTCGGTCCTTACTTAGCAATTGCTGGTTGGATAAGCTTAATTTGGGGCGAGCAGATTTTAAACTGGTACTTTACTTCAGTTCTAGGAGTGTAAATGGCTTTGGTTATTGGTTTAACAGGTGGTATCGCTAGTGGAAAAACAACCGTCGCGAATCTGTTCAAACAACAATTTAAAATCGATATCGTCGATGCCGACATTGTAGCAAGAGAAGTTGTCGAGCCAGGTACTCCCGGCCTAAACGCGATTATTGAACACTTTGGTCACGATATCGTTCGTGAAGACCAAACTTTAGATCGCGCAAAGCTGAGAGAAAAAATCTTTTCGAATTCAGATGAAAAAGCATGGCTCAACGCACTGTTGCACCCGATAATTCGTGAAAAGATGATCGAAGATTTGCAGCAAGTCACTTCAGAGTATGCGTTACTTGTGGTGCCGTTGCTCGTAGAAAACAAGCTAGATAGTTTGTGTGATCGCGTTCTTGTCGTCGATGTAGAACCGAATACACAGATATCTCGCACGATGAAACGAGACAATGTGAGTGAAGATCAAGTTCGCGCCATCCTTGCCTCTCAAGCATCAAGAGAGCAAAGGCTCGCGCTTGCAGACGATGTGGTTAAGAATAATCCAAGTGACCCTGATCTTTTGCTTCAAATCACAGATTTGCACGAAAAGTACCTAGCCATGTGTAAGAAAAATCTGCGAAAATAGGAACGAAACTCACAAAGGCTTATGTCGATGACCACGCACAAATTTGAACATCCGTTAAATGAGAAAACTCGTATTTATCTAAGAGTGGAGTCTCTGCTGCGTCAGGCTCACTTGGCCTCTGGGTTTAGCGAAAATCATCAGTATCAACTGTTTTTCCGTGCGTTATTCGATATGGTTGAGATCTTCGAACAAATCCAACTGAAAAGTGAACTGGCTAAAGATCTTGAGAAGCAGCGGCTGTCGTACCGCCATTGGCTCAATGTTGATGGTGTCGATCAAGACGCATTAAATACCCTACTACAAGAGATAGATGTCGTTCATAGCCAACTAATGGGTGCTGAACGTTTTGGCCAAGCATTAAAAGAAGATCGCTTCCTAAGCTCTATCCGTCAACGCTTTAATCTACCGGGTGGTTCATGCTGTTTTGATCTGCCAGCATTACACTACTGGCTTCATCTACCTATTGAACGTAAAAAGCGTGATGCACAACAGTGGCAAGCAAGCTTAAAGCCCTTATCTGATGCGCTTTCGTTATGGTTAAAGCTCACTAGAGAGACCGGACATTTCAAAGCTCAAATCGGTCGTGCAGGTTTCTTCCAAAGTGACGCTGATGAAGCCAACATTCTAAGACTTCACATCCCAATGGAATATGGCGTGTATCCTATGATTTCAGGCCATAAAAACCGCTTTGCGATCAAGTTCATGTCGTTTGAAAACGGTCAAGCGTGCACACAAGATATTGAATTTGAACTTGCTGTGTGCAGCTAAGACGACACTACGCCTCGCCTCCATAATCTAAAATTCAACGCTTTATTGCGCTTATATTTGATAAAATTTCGTAGCAGCAATAGCGCGTTGAATAAGCCATCTTTAATTCGTTTAGGTATACTACCCTTTAACACCAATTAGTAATGGGACGCTCAACTATGTCTAAAGTTACCATCGTTCAATGTCCACAATGTGGCGCCGACGTAGAATGGGGAGAACAAAGTCCTCATCGCCCTTTCTGCAGTAAACAATGCCAAATGATTGATTTTGGTGAATGGGCAGATGAAGAAAACACCATCCCAGGCGCACCCGATATGTCCGATAGTGATGGCTGGTCTGAAGATCAGTACTAAATTAAGACCTAGGGTAAAGGAAGATCCTAGGTTCCTTCTTGGGGAATCTGAATCACGCTCCTTCGTCGCTGTCCAGAATGACGAATTTTAACCGCGGTACCCTGTAATCTTTGGCTATCAATTCCCGTCATTCAGAGGAGCCATAGCGAAATCAAGAACCTACTCATAGCAAGAATACTGTTGGACAACTGAAACACTAGCATTCTCAGCGAGTAGATTTTTAACCACGCTCCTTCGTCGCTGTCCAGAATGACGAATTTCAACCGCGGTACCCTGTAATCTTTGGCTATCAATTCCCATCATTCAGAGGAGCTATAGCGACATTAAGAATCAACTAACAGCAAGGATGAAGCTAACAACGTAAACACTTGCATGCTCGACTAGTAGATTCTGAATCACGCTCCTCCGTCGCTATCCAGAATGACGATTTTTAACCACGGTACTCTATAATCTTTGACCATCATTTCCTGTCATTCCGAGGAGCCATAACGGCATCAGGAATCTACTCATAGCAAGGATGAAGCTAACAACTTAAACAATTGCATGCTCGACTAGTAGATTCTGAATCACGCTCCTTCGTCGCTGTTCAGAATGATGAATTTTAACCGCGGTGCCCTGTAATCTTTGGCCATCATTTCCCGTCATTCCGAGGAGCCATAGCGACATCAGGAATCTATTCACAGCAAGACAGAGGCGTGGAGTGTACGTCAGTGCAGGTCGGGTGAAAAGAAACGAGCAAGCTAATTACACAAATAAAAAAAACGGAGCCCTAAAAGGACTCCGTTTAAGATGAGAACGCTAGTTATAGCATTACTTCTTAGCAAGTTTCTCTTTGATACGAGCAGACTTACCAGAACGCTCACGTAGGTAGTACAACTTGGCACGACGTACTGCACCACGGCGTTTAACTTCGATGCTATCAACGATTGGAGAGTGTGTTTGGAACGTACGCTCAACACCTTCACCGTTAGAGATCTTACGTACAGTGAAAGCAGAGTGTAGACCACGGTTACGGATTGCGATTACAACGCCTTCGAAAGCCTGTAGACGCTCACGGTCACCTTCTTTTACCTTAACTTGAACTACAACAGTGTCACCTGGTGCAAATTTAGGTAGGTCTGATTTCATTTGCTCTTCTTCAAGAGCTTTGATGATGTTACTCATTTTTTAAATTCCTAGAATAAACTGATACTAAATAAATTAGGTTACTTTGCGTTATGTTCTTTAATGGCTTTATGCTCATTAACAAACTCAGCAAGTAATTGTTCCTGTTCGTCAGTCAGAGCTAGGTTTTCCAGGAGCTCTGGTCTTCTTAGCCAAGTACGGCCCAACGACTGCTTGAGTCGCCATTGACGAATGTCCTTGTGATTGCCTGACATCAGTACAGCTGGTACCTCTTTGTCATCCAATACTTCTGGACGCGTATAGTGAGGGCAATCTAACAAGCCATTTGCAAAAGAGTCTTCTTCTGCTGACGCGAAATCCCCTAGTACACCCGGAACAAACCGAGAGACAGAGTCGATTAACGTCATGGCTGGTATCTCACCACCCGTCATCACAAAATCACCAATCGACCATTCTTCGTCGACTTCAGATTGAATGATGCGCTCATCTACCCCTTCATAACGACCACAAATCAGAAGCAAGTTCTCATTCGTTGCCAGTTCTTCCACTCCTTTCTGGTCGAGCTTGCGACCTTGAGGAGAAAGGTAGATGACTTTCGTCTTGCCCGGTGAGGCTGCTTTCGCGGTATGAATGGCATCGCGCAAAGGCTGAACCATCATTAACATACCAGGGCCACCACCGTAAGGTCGGTCATCGACTGTGCGATGTTTGTCGTGAGTGAAATCTCTAGGATTCCAAGTCTCAATCGACAAAAGACCTTTTTTAACCGCTTGACCTGTTACTCCAAAATCAGTAACAGAACGGAACATTTCTGGAAAAAGGCTAATAACGCCAACCCACATGTTTATCTCGCTCTGTAATTTTGGAGATTAGAATCCAGGATCCCAGTCAACTTCGATCCGTTGAGCTTCGCGATCAACATTAATGATCACTTGCTCTTCAAGGAACGGGATTAATCGTTCCTTCTGCCCGAAAGCATCTTTAAGATTTGCTTTAACAACCAGAACATCGTTTGAGCCAGTTTCTAGCATGTCAGTAACAACACCTAGATCGTAACCTTTAGTGGTTACAACTTGCATCCCAAACAATTCGCGCCAGTAGAACTCATCTTCTGACAATTCAGGAAGTACCGCAGGGTCAATAGCAATTTCAAAGTTCGTCATTAGATGCGCGTCTTCACGAACATCCATGCCTTCCAGCTTAGCCACCATACCTTTGTTATGGCGCTTCCAGCTTTCTACTTTGTACTCAACCCACTTGCCCTTTTGGTTAATGTACCAAGGGCTGTAATCGAAAATGCTTTCAGCATTGTCTGTGTAGGAAAAAACCTTAAGCCAACCACGAATGCCGTAAGTAGCACCAAACTTGCCTACAACAATCTTTTCGTTGCTCATTGTTTCTTTACCTTTCATCGACATAAACTAGTTTCTACTTTTCAAGTAAAAAATTAAGCCGCTTTTTGAGCGTCTTTAACTAGCTTAGCAACACGGTCAGATACTGACGCGCCTTGACCAACCCAGTGGTTAACGCGGTCTAGGTCTAGACGTAGACCTTCTTCTTGACCTTTAGCAGTTGGGTTGAAGAAACCAACTTTCTCGATGAAACGGCCAGTTGCAGCGTTGCGGCTGTCCGCTACTACGATTTGATAAAATGGACGCTTTTTAGCGCCGTGACGTGCCAAACGAATGGTTACCATGTCGTCCTCTTTGCTTTCTCAAAAATAAAATTAACCCCAAAAACCATTCAAGAAATTAAACAGTTTGGGGTCTCGTGCCAAAATAAAGCTCCGGAATTTTACTCTTCTCCCGGAGCAATGCAAGGAGTTTAGTTACTTTTTCACCAACATAAATTGAATTTAAAGTTTGTGACGTACCTAACACCCTGAATCTATGCGTGATCGATTAATTAACGACCAAATGGGTTGAAGCCACCGCCACCCCCCATGCCGCCCATCATGCCTTGCATGTTGCGCATCATGCCTTTCATGCCACCTTTTTGCATCTTTTTCATCATTTTCTGCATTTGGGTGAACTGTTTTAGTAAGCGGTTTACATCTTGAACCTGCACACCAGAACCAGCCGCGATACGCTTCTTGCGCGAGCCCTTGATAATTTCTGGGCGTTGACGTTCTTTCATTGTCATGGAGCTGATGATCGCTTCCATCTGTTTGAACATCTTGTCATCGACTTTATCTTTCACATTGTCTGGTAGCTGGGACATTCCTGGAAGCTTATCCATCATCCCCATCATGCCGCCCATGTTTTGCATCTGGCCTAGCTGTTCACGGAAATCTTCAAGGTCGAAACCTTTCTTCTCTTTGAACTTCTTCGCTAACTTTTCTGCCTTTTCTTGGTCAACGTTGCGTTGTAGGTCTTCAATCAAAGACAGAACGTCACCCATGCCAAGAATACGTGAAGCAACACGATCTGGGTGGAACGGTTCTAGCGCGTCAGTTTTTTCACCGACACCCAAGAATTTGATTGGTTTGCCCGTGACATGGCGTACTGAAAGTGCCGCACCACCACGAGCATCACCATCAACCTTAGTTAGAACTACACCGGTAAGAGGTAGCGCATCGCCAAAGGCTTTTGCTGTATTTGCTGCGTCTTGACCCGTCATGGCGTCAACAACAAATAGCGTTTCTACTGGGTTGATAGCTGCGTGAAGATCTTTGATCTCCCCCATCATCTCTTCATCAATTGCCAAACGACCTGCGGTATCGACAATAAGTACGTCGTAGAATTTTTTCTTCGCATGGTCAATCGCTGCATTGGCGATATCAATAGGCTTTTGGTCTGGTGATGATGGGAAGAAGTCAACACCGATGTCTGATGCCAGTGTTTCAAGCTGCTTGATTGCCGCAGGACGGTAAACGTCGGCAGACACAACCAAAACTTTCTTCTTGTCACGTTCTTTTAGAAGCTTAGATAACTTACCTACCGATGTGGTTTTACCCGCACCTTGTAGACCTGCCATAAGAAGCACAGCAGGTGGTTGAGCGGCAAGGTTTAGCGCCTCATTCGACTCACCCATTACGGCTTCAAGTTCTGTTTGAACGATCTTGATAAATTCCTGACCTGGAGTCAGAGATTTAGAAACTTCTACGCCCACTGCTTTTTCTTTAACGCGGTTCACAAATTCACGAACGACCGGAAGCGCAACGTCAGCTTCAAGTAGAGCCATTCGGACTTCACGTAGGGTTTCTTTAATGTTGTCTTCGGTCAGACGACCTTTGCCACTGATATTTTTCAGCGTTTTGGATAATCGATCCGTTAAATTCTCAAACATCTTTGTCTCTTCGCTAAAATGGCGATTAATTAGTGTGAGTATACATTAGCCAAGGTCTGAGTCATACCCGTACCGCTGTCCTATTCTTGTCTCTATTTATATATGGTGCGGTAACTTATTAATTTCAATATCTCATCTCTCACGATTGATGTCGGATATAACGTAGCCCCAAAGTGTAATGCAAGGTATAATTTCTCCATCGTGCACAATAATATTTAGGATTCATGGATAGCTTAATAGCCATCGCGGCCGCCATACTTTATGTCTTGGCGATTGCGACCATCATACCCGGACTCTCACAACAGTCAGGAATCAAAGCAAAAACAGTGTTTGCTAGTGCTGCCTGTGCGCTTGTTTTTCATGCGTGGATTTTGAGTGATCTGATTTTTGATGGTTCAGGTCAAAACCTGAGTATTCTCAACGTGGCTTCTTTGATCAGTTTTATTATTTCTCTGGTCATGAGCCTTGCTATGTTGAAAAACCGACTGTGGTTTTTATTGCCTGTCGTTTATAGCTTTGCTGCCATCAATTTATCTGCTGCCACATTTTTGCCAAGCACGTTTATAAAGCACCTAGAGAATGACCCTAAGCTACTCATTCATATTTCATTTGCGCTCTTCTCATACGCGACTTTAACTATCGGGGCACTCTATGCGCTTCAGTTGGCTTGGCTGGATCACAAACTGAAAGCAAAAAAATCTTTGGCGATTAACCCAAACCTGCCGCCTCTATTAATGGTGGAGCGTCAACTCTTCAAAATTATTTTGATCGGTAACTTATTGTTAACTGCCACGCTCATTACTGGCTTTGTCTTTGTGCAGGATATGTTTGCCCAAGGTAAGGCACATAAGGGCATTCTTTCTTTCATCGCTTGGGTGGTGTACTCAATACTACTTTGGGGTCACTATCAAAAAGGCTGGCGTGGTAGAAAAGTCACATGGTTCGCTGTTGCAGGAGCAACACTGTTGACTCTGGCATATTTTGGCAGTCGCTTTGTAAAAGAAATCATCTTGAATTAAGGAGCTCTAGGGCTCCTATCCTTTATATTTTAGGCTAGATAAAATACAGTACGCCTTAACTCTTTGACTTAACGGACTTACTCAACCGTTATATAACCCAATACTTACAAGGAACAGCAACGTTTTGGACGACATCTCTACGGGTATCTTGTTTGCGCTACTCGCGTGTCTTATCGTCATATCAGGTTACTTTTCCGGTTCAGAAACAGGGATGATGTCTCTGAATCGTTATCGCTTAAAACACTTAGCCAAAAACGGGCATAAGGGTGCTAAGCGAGTCGAAAGACTATTAGACCGTCCAGATCGTTTGATTGGTCTTATTCTTATCGGCAACAACCTCGTTAATATTCTCGCGTCTGCTATCGCAACCATTATTGGTATGCGTTTGTATGGTGATTTAGGTGTCGCTATCGCAACCGGTGCACTAACTATGGTTGTATTGGTTTTTGCCGAGGTTACCCCTAAAACAATTGCAGCGCTTTACCCTGAACGTGTGTCCTACGCGAGCAGTATATTATTGACCATACTGATGAAGTTACTGTCGCCTTTAGTGATGCTTGTTAACTTTATTACGAATGGCTTTATCCGCTTACTTGGTGTAAGAGCGGATCACTCAGCAGAAGATCATCTTAGCTCCGATGAGCTGCGTACGGTGGTAAATGAAGCTGGCGGTTTGATCCCTCGCCGACACCAAGACATGCTAGTGTCTATTTTAGATCTTGAGCACGTCACCGTGAACGACATTATGGTCCCACGCAATGAAATTACCGGTATTGATATTAACGACGACTGGAAATCCATTGTTCGCCAGCTAACACACTCACCACATGGACGCATAGTTTTCTATCGTGACCAAATTGATGAAGTGGTTGGCATGCTGCGCTTGCGTGAAGCTTATCGTCTGATGTTGGAAAAGAACGAATTCAACAAAGAAACGCTATTACGTGCTGCTGATGAGGTCTATTACATCCCAGAAGGCACACCACTGAACGTGCAAATGTTGAAATTCCAACGCAACAAGCAACGTATCGGTCTGATCGTGGATGAGTACGGTGATATCATCGGTCTAATCACTCTTGAAGATATTCTGGAAGAGATCATTGGTGAGTTCACGACGTCAATTTCTCCAAGCCTCTCTGATGAAATCAGTCCTCAAGGTGACGGAAGCTTTCTTATTGAAGGCAGCACCAATATCCGAGATATCAACAAAGGCCTGAAATGGGATTTACCAACGGATGGCCCGAGAACGCTAAACGGGCTCATTTTAGAACACTTGGAAGATATTCCTGAGAGCCATCTAAGTGTGAGAGTAGCGGGTCACCCAATGGAACTTGTTGAGATTGAAGAGAACCGAATCAAGCTCGTTCGTGTTTATCCGAAGAAGAAAAAATCGACATCCAAATAACCAAAAGAAAAGCCTGACTCATGTCAGGCTTTTTACTTATTGGGGCAATATGCTTCTTAATGAGCACCTAGTCGATGCGCAACTCTTTTAACATCGACTCAGGCAAAGCAAGTTCATCATTTTTGTTCACCGAAACACCAGCATCCAAAATGTTCTTTGCGATCTGTTGTGCTTCTTTTAAAGAGTGCATTGCTGCCGTGCCGCATTGGTATTCGTTAAGTTCAGGGATCTTATTCTGACTTTCTACCTTCAGCACGTCTTCCATTGCTGCAATCCAAGCATCTGCGACTTGCTGCTCTGATGGTGTGCCAATCAGACTCATGTAAAAACCTGTGCGGCAACCCATAGGCGAAATATCGATGATCTCAACAGAATCACCGTTTAGGTGATTACGCATAAAGCCTGCATAAAGGTGCTCTAGGGTGTGAATACCTTTTTCAGAAAGAATGTCTTTGTTTGGCGCAGTAAAGCGTAAGTCGAAAACAGTAATCGTATCCCCTTTTGGGGTCTGCATGGTTTTCGCCACTCGCACTGCCGGTGCATTCATACGAGTGTGGTCCACGGTAAAACTATCGAGTAAAGGCATTACATCTCTCCTGATTGTAACTCCAGTACCTTTCGGTAATGGATAAATGTCATTCATCCCTACAGCACATGAACTGACTGTGGGCTAAAAGAACCAGCTGCTGTTGTCTTCTAATTCCTGACGACATTGCTTCAGCTGCCAGCCATAAGTTTTCGCTGTTTGTTCAACACGTCGAGCGACTTTGATTAAACTAGGCTTTCGATTATAAGTACCTCGCTTATACCCACCTCGCCCTTCATGATAAGTCAGATACTGGTTATAGGGATCCCATAATGAAATCCCTAGCTGACGCCGTGTTTCATGAGTATACCAACCGACAAACATCATAGAATCATCGAAGTTGGTACGAGAGCCACCCTGACCTGTGGCATCTTGGAAGTCTTCCCAAGCAGGGTCTTGAGCTTGAGCGTAACCATACGCACTGCTGACTCGTCCCCAAGGAATAAACCCTAGCAAATAATCTTTAGGTGGTTTTGCATCGTGCCGAAAGCTGCTTTCTTGTTTAATGATGGCCATAGCGACATGAATAGGGGTCCCCCATTCATCTTCCATATCTTTGGCATCATCGTACCAACCGGATTTCTCTCGGAATATCTCGCATAAGTTATTCTGCTGCTTTGGCGGTGCCGTAGCACAACCTGCAAGTAACACGCTTCCAAGTACCGCTACTACTGACGACTTAATGTTCAACCGCACCAATCCTTAGTTAGTCATTACTGCTTCAGGTAAGCAAAGTAATCTTCCAAAAAATCATCAAAAGAAAGCGTGTCACTCTGCTCTGCTTGCTTTTGTTTTTCCACGGACGACGCTACTTCCGTTTCCATCGTATCTTGTGAATAGTACTGATAACCGTGAGCTAGGTTTTCATCACGGTACTTCATACCAAGAGTACAACCAACTTTACCTAGCCCACCCAGCTCTTTCGTTAGCTCTAATAGTTGACCAGAGATCGTTAGTTCTGGGTTATCAATCCATGTCTCGAGTTGATTACACACATCTTGGTATGCACTGCCACCAGCGGTCATATCCATTTGCTGTGCTATTTGACGTAACTCGACGAAAACTCGGTGTGCCCAATCTTGTAGAGATAGACGCTCACCTTGGCAACCAATTTGCAGCATTAGACCTTTTTCACGGCCAGAAACAATGACTTTATTCCAGTTATCGCGCCAACACTCTAATTCACAGTTATCCATAGGGTCTGAGTCTGACAAGGCCGCCCAGGTAAGGAAGAGATCCAAGAATCGTACTTGCTCTTCATTTAAGCCCACTGCGCTGAATGGGTTAACATCTAGAGAACGAACTTCAATGTATTCGACACCACCGCGTCGTAACGCATCTGAAGGCTTCTCACCACTTTTCGATACACGTTTTGGACGAATCGGAGCGTACAGTTCATTCTCAATTTGTAAGATATTGGAATTAAGCTGGCGGTATTCACCATCCACTTTTACCCCAATTTTCGCAAACTCTTCTGATGGGTGGCGAATCGCATCACTCAAACCATCGAGGTATTGGTCAATGCTGTTAAAACCAATTTTCAGCACACTTTGAGCACTATTGGTATAGCCAAGATCGCTCAAACGCAAAGACGTCGACTTCGGCAAATATAATGTCCCGCCAATCTTCTCGAATGGCAGATCGGTTTCACGACCTTGAATAAAAGAGCCACATAACGCTGGTGATGCACCAAAGAAGTAGGGAATCATCCAGCCAAAGCGGTAGTAATTACGGATCAACGCAAAGTACGCATCAGACTTAGCATCTTGGCGGGCTTGTTCATCTTGCTCGCCATAGAGCGCATCCCAAAATGTTTCAGGAAACGAGAAGTTAAAATGGACACCTGAAATAATTTGCATCAGGCTGCCATAGCGACGCTTTAGGCCTTCTCGGTACAGCGTTTTCATTTTCGCTGCATTCGAAGAGCCATACTGGGCTAACTGAATATCATCCTCTGAGCCTACGTAGCAAGGCATTGATAGTGGCCACATTTTCTCTTCACCCATTTTGGTTTGAGTGAAATGATGGATATCTTTCAGCTGTGCCATCAGTTCTGGAATTTCATGTGACACAGGCGTAATGAACTCTAACAATGATTCCGAAAAATCCGTTGTGATCCATTGATTTGTGAACGCAGAGCCTAACCCTTCAGGATGAGGAGTTGTAGCTAGATGTCCATCCTGACGATAGCGCAAAGTTTCTCGCTCAACACCGCGTCCAAACTGCTTAAATACTTCGGGGTTTGATGCAACTTTTTTTAGTCGCGCAGCAAAATCAGTCAAAATGAGGTTCGCTTATATTGGGAGCAGGACACTTGTTACATAACACAAGTGTAAGCTAAGTTATTGATAGTTAATGCATCTAGATAAATAACCCACGAAAAGTTGCTTATCTAGATGAATAGCGGAGAAACGTTTCTCCGCTATTAAATGTGTACTCTATCGAATGATTTCAAGCTCTTCTACGTCTTTCCCCAACTTTTCTAATTGAGGACGCAACGATTTAGCATCACCAACGACGATAATTTGATAGTCATTTGGATCAAACCATTTCTGAGCCAGCGCATTCAACGTCTGCTTATCGACTTTTTCTACGATAGCGTTTCTTTGCTGCAAGTAATCATGATCGAGGTTGTACTTAAGAATATCACTGATGAGCTCCGCTTTTTGTGTTGGCGTTTCATATTTCAGTGCATCTTTTTGACCGACCGCTTGACGCATAAATTTCATCTCTTCATCAGTAATACCTGACTGCGAGTATTCATTTAGCTCATTTTCCATCTCAATGATCGAAGCAACCGTTGCATCCGCTCGTACTTGCGCGGTGAAAACCACCGAGCCTGTTTCTGGATTACCAGAGAAATATCCGTAAGCACCGTATGTGTAACCCTTGTCTTCACGTAGATTTTGGTTGATGCGGCTATTGAAGTTCCCAGCTAAGTTGAAGTTTGCCAGTTGGCTTAGGTAAAAATCGCCCGTTGCGTCGTAAGGCATACCTTGACGAACCATCATGACCACACTTTGCGGCGCTCCTGGTTTATCAACAAGATGGATCTTTTGCTCACCTAATGCAGCAATGCTTTGCGGTGCATACAATGGCGCAGCTTCATCTTGCCAGTTTTTCCAGAACGTCAGTTGCTGCTCAATTTCCTGTTTATTGATGTCACCAACAACGACGATTTGCGCACTTTGTGGCGTGTAATGCTTCGAGTAGAATTCACGGACATCATCCAACGTTAATGCACTGACACCTGCTTGCGTGCCGTCTTTTGGTCGAGCAAAAACCGAATCCCCATAGAGCACCTGGCGACTCGCTTGTGACGCCATCCAACTTGGATTTTGGTGCTCATATACCAGGCCTTCTAGCGCTTGCATTTTTACACGCTCGAAATCATCTTGATTAAATGCAGGAGACAGCAACATCTCTTCGACAATTTTTAACGTCGGCTCTAAGTTCTTTTCTAGAGCAGAAACACTGATGTTTGTTGTATAACCTGTGGCATTAACAGAGATAACACTACCCAGTTTATCAAGCTCAGCTTGAATCTCTTCGACACTGCGTTTCGTTGTACCTTCTTGCAACATCGCAGCGGTCAATTGGGCAAGACCTTCTTTACCCTTTTCAACAAAACGTGTCCCTGCAGGTAGACTAAATTGCATCATCACCGTCGGCGTTTCATCGCTAACTGCACCAAGCAGCTCTGAGCCATTCTTGAAATGTAACTCGTACAGCTCTGGCATCGTCGCTTTCACTGGTTCTCCTACTGGCGGTTGCACTGAGCGATCGAAGTTATCGGTCGCACGACGATACGCCAATTGGTCATCGGAAATCTTCTCATATTCTGGCAACGTACGCTTTGGTGTCACAAAGGTCGCAGGTTTTACGACAAGGTCTGTTTTTCCTTTTGGGACCACGCTTAGGGTCACTTTGTTCTTACCTTGGATAAAGTCCGTATACGCTTTTTCTACCGAAGTCGGCGTAACTGCACGGATTTGTTCAAGCTGTTGCTCAAGACGATCAGGATCGCCGAAAAATGTCTCGTTGGAAGCCAACTGAGTCACTTTACCTTTAACGCTTTCTAGCGCAAAAATAGCATCCGCTTCCGCTTTACCCTTCAACTGCTCAAGGCGATCTTCTGTCACGCCTTTTTCCGCAAACTGATTCAGTGATTGTAAAAGCTCGTCGTACAGTTTTGATAGGTCGCCTTTGTCTCCAGAATCGCCCATTGCGTAAACGTAAAAGTTACACGCCAGTTCAGCACAGTCATGGAATGAACCAGCATCGACCGCTTTTTGAGTCTTCACTAGGTCTTGATAGAGCACGCTGTTGGTACCGCCACCCAATACTTCTGATAACGTGTCGAGAGACGCTTGGCTTTCTTCGCCGTTGTAGGTTGTTGGCCACGCGATCATCACCATAGGTTGTTGAATACGATCTTCTAGAGTGATGTATTTATCTTCTTGCAGTTTTGCAGGTTGTTTCGGCGCATTTTCAACCTCAGGACCACGAGGAATCGAACCGAAGTACTTATTTACCCACTCTAGAGTTTGTTCAACGTCTAAGTCACCACCGATCGTGATAGTCGCATTGTTTGGGCCATACCAACGCAAGAAAAACGCTTTGAGGTCGTTCACATCAACACGATCAAGATCTTCAACATAACCAATGGTTTGCCACGAATACGGATGACCTTCAGGATATAGCGCTTCGGACATGCGCTCCCAAATTAAGCCATAAGGACGATTATCGTAACGCTGAGCTCGCTCATTTTTTACAGTCGAACGCTGAATTTCAAATTTGCGTTGAGAAACCGCATCCAACAAAAAGCCCATACGGTCAGACTCTAACCACAGCATTTTCTCGAGCTGGTTAGCAGGGACAGTTTCAAAGTAGTTAGTACGATCGCGGTTTGTTGTACCATTTAACGTGCCGCCAGCCTCTGTGATGATTCTGAAGTGCTCTTGGTCACCAACGTTCTCTGAACCTTGGAACATCATGTGCTCAAAGAAATGCGCAAAACCAGACTTACCCACTTCTTCACGAGCTGAACCAACATGGTAAGTCACATCCACATGGACCAATGGGTCAGAATCTTCAGGAGCTAAGATCACCGTTAAACCATTATCGAGTTTATACTTTTGGTATGGAATCTTAACTTTGCCTTCTTCAGCTTTCGATGACTCAACGAAAGTTACCCCTTTCGGCAGTGATGAAACTGGCGTATTTGATGCACAGCCCGTGATCACCAACAGTGAACACGCGCCAACCCAAAACATCTTCATGTACTTTCCTTAAAATAATCCGAGATAGATGGCCGCAAGTAAGCTATACCTAGCAGCCTTTCCTAAAAATATTAAAATCACGCAAGGCAGAAACTTCATTCTTAGCCACCCTGCGGCTAAACACAGCGGGTCTCCTATTACAGGTAACCAGCTAAAAAATAATCCCCAATAGCCATACTTAGAGAGCCACTTTAATGCGGTATGACCGTGCTTTTCCTCTTGTGCTTTGTTGGGAATCCACAAGCCAAGCCAATAATTTGTTAAGCCACCAAGCGTATTACCGATAGTAGCGACCATAACAATTGAAGAAACGGAGTATTGATTTAATGAGAGAGTGGCAACTAAGCCCGCTTCAGAACCACCAGGCAACAACGTGGCACTGAGAAAACCGGTCATGAAAAGCACCCATAATGCTGAATCTGAAAACCAAAGCGCTAAACTTTCAAAACTCGTGTTAAATGCTTCTAGCATGTCATATCAAGCAACACCTTGCCTCTGGTTCTTCCTGATTCGACCTGCTGGTGAGCACCAATGACATCACTCATAGGATAAACCTGTTGAATTTCAGTCTTCAGTAAGCCAACGCCGACCATATACAACAAGGTATCTAACTGCGCAGGGTCTGGTTCAACCAACATGCCACTAGCCTCAAAGCCTAGGAGTTTGGCTTTTTCACAAATCAGCTCAGCTGTGATGGTTGGAACGGTGATGACTCTCGCATTGTCTTTCAAGCATTTAAGCGCATCTAACGCAGCATCTCCGCCTACTAAATCAATCAAAACATCAACATCTTCCACACGTTCTGACACTGGTGCAAATTGATAGTTCACTGCATGAGCACCGAGCGTCGCAAGGTAGTCTAGATTTCGTTCACTGCAGGTTGTAAAGACTTCCGCTTTCGTCGCGATCGCAATTTGTACCGCGAGGTGTCCAACACCACCGGCTCCAGCGAGGATAAGTACGCGATCGTTTTCCGTCACATTAGCCTTACTGAGAGCTTGTGCCGCAGTTTGTCCCGCCAACGGTAATGCAGCAGCTGCCTCTAAAGTGACAGAGCTAGGAACATGACTTAACTCAGTTTCTGGAACACATATGTATTGGCTGTAACCACCGCCTCGAACTGGGAAACCAATAAATCCAGCCACCTCATCACCTTCATTAAAACGTGATGCCCCCTCTCCACAAGACATCACTTTTCCTGAGATGTCGTAACCTGGCACCCAAGGTAAATTGTCCTTATTCTGCGCTGCCGCCCAACCGAGCCCAGCTCGAGTTTTGACATCAATAGGATTTACGCCTGAAAAAGCGACTTTTACTAAGACTTCACCAGGCTGTGGTGATGGTGTAGAAGCATGTTGAATCGCGAGTACGTTGGCATCACCAAACTCAGTGATAACGATCTGTTTGTGTTCCATAAACCATTCCCTGCAAGAAAACAAAAAGGGATGCGAAAGCATCCCTTTGACTATAAACCATTTTGTTAACCTAAGTTAATCGTGATTTTGTAAATTGGTTGATCATTCCATTTTCAATAATGTCTAACCAACAAGTGCTAACAATATACCAGCCGCAACGGCTGAACCCAGCACACCAGCAACGTTTGGTCCCATCGCATGCATTAACAAAAAGTTTTGCGGGTTAGCTTGTAAACCAACTTTGTTTACGACTCGCGCGGCCATTGGTACCGCAGAAACGCCAGCCGCACCAATAAGTGGGTTGATGTCTTCTTTCGAGAACTTGTTAAGCAGTTTCGCCATCAGGACGCCCGCACCAGTACCGATACTAAATGCAACTGCGCCTAACCCCAAGATACCTAACGTTTCTAGGTTCAAGAACTGCTCAGCTTGCAGCTTAGAACCAACACCAAGACCTAAAAAGATAGTCACTATGTTGATCAATTCATTTTGAGCAGTTTTCGATAAACGATCGACCACACCAGCTTCACGCATCAAGTTACCCAAACAGAACATACCAACCAATGGCGTAGCTGAAGGTAAGAACAGAATCGTCATCAGTAATACAGCAAGCGGGAAGATGACTTTCTCCCATTTACCAACATGACGAAGCTGAGCCATCTTGATTTGACGCTCTTCCTTGGTTGTCAGTGCTTTCATGATTGGTGGCTGGATGATCGGCACCAATGCCATATAGCTGTATGCCGCGACTGCAATCGCACCTAGCAGATCTGGAGAGAGCTTACTCGCTAAGAAAATCGCTGTTGGCCCATCAGCCCCACCGATGATCGCGATAGACGATGCATCCGCCATGGAAAACTCCATGCCAGGTACATAGTTGAGTAAAATAGCGCCAAACAGTGTTGCAAAAATACCAAACTGCGCAGCCGCACCTAACCACAACGTTTTTGGGTTTGCGATCAAAGCACCAAAGTCGGTCATCGCGCCCACACCCATGAAGATCAATAGCGGGAACACACCCGATTCAATCCCAATGTAGTAAACGTAGTAGAGCAAGCCACCAGGCTCAGTAAAGCCAGCATTTGGAATATTCGCCAAAATAGCACCGAAACCAATCGGCAATAACAGTAAAGGTTCAAATCCTTTTTTAATTGCCAAAAACAGCAAGGTACAACCAACCAGCATCATACAGATTTGGCCGAACTCGAAGTTAGCGATCCCTGTTTCTGCCCAAAGGGTTAACAATCCGTCCATGATACTCCCTTACGCCAGGCTCAACAGAGGCGCACCTACTGTGACAGCATCGCCTTCTTTAACGTTCAGCTCTTGAACCACACCACCACGCGCCGCTCGTACTTCAGTTTCCATTTTCATCGCTTCAAGGATGAGCAATACATCGCCTTCAGCTACCTCAGCACCAGGTTGAACATTCACTTTGAAGATGTTACCTGCAAGAGGAGCAGGTACCGCTTCTGCTGAAGCATTAGAAGGTGCGCTAGGTGTAGCCGATTTTGCCGGTGCATTAGAAGGAGCAACAGATGTCAGTTCACCTTGAGGGCCAACTTCCACCTCATACACCTGCCCGTCAACACGTACACTATAAGTTTCTACACCACCAGTTGCTGGTTGAGCTACAGGTACAGCAGGCTTCGCAGCTTCTAGCGTTGGTGCAGGCTCAAATGCTTCTGGGTTTTCACGATTCTTAAGGAACTTAAGCCCAACTTGAGGGAAAAGTGCATAAGTGAGTACGTCATCAACACGCTCACTTGCTAGCTTAATGCCTTCTGATTTCGCTTTCTCCATCAGATCAACCGTAAGCGTCTCCATTTCAGGCTCAAGTAAATCGGCAGGACGACAGGTAATTGGCTCTTTACCATCAAGCACTTTCGCTTGCAGTTCTGCATTTAACTCGGCTGGCGCTTGACCGTACTCACCTTTCAATAGGCCAGCGGTTTCCTTGGTAATACTCTTATAGCGCTCGCCAGTAAGAACGTTAATCACCGCTTGCGTACCGACGATCTGTGAAGTTGGAGTCACCAATGGAATGAAACCAAGATCTTCACGTACACGAGGGATCTCTTCTAATACTTCATCAATGCGATCCGCAGCGCCCTGCTCTTTCAACTGGCCTTCCATATTGGTCAGCATACCACCAGGCACTTGAGCAATCAGGATGCGTGAATCGACTCCTTTTAACTGGCCTTCCCACTTCGCATACTTCTTACGTACCTCACGGAAATATGCGGCGATATGTTCCAGTTGCTCGAGTTTCAAATTGGTATCTCGCTCGGTGCCTTCTAGCATAGCGACTACCGTTTCAGTCGGTGTATGACCGTAAGTACAACTCATTGAAGAAATCGCAGTATCGAGAATATCAATACCGGCTTCTACTGCTTTTACCGCTGTTGCTGTAGACAGCCCCGTTGTTGCATGACAATGAAGTGCCAATGGCACATCACAAGACGCTTTGATACGCGTGATAAGCTCTTCCGCTTCATATGGCTTAAGTAAGCCAGACATATCTTTAATACACAGCGAGTGGCAACCTAAATCCTCTAGGCGTTTTGCCAAGTCAACCCAAGTGTCTGCGTTATGCACTGGGCTCGTTGTGTAAGACAACGTACCTTGAGCATGCGCACCAACATCAACCGTTGCTTTCACGGCTTTCTGGAAGTTTCGCACGTCATTCATTGCATCAAAAATACGGAATACATCCATGCCGTTAGCATGCGCGCGTTCAACAAACTTCTCTACTACATCGTCGGCATAATGGCGGTATCCTAAAAGGTTTTGACCACGCAGTAGCATTTGCATTGGTGTATTAGGCATCGCTTTTTTTAGTTCACGTAAACGCTCCCAAGGGTCTTCCCCTAAGAATCGAATACAAGAATCAAATGTTGCACCACCCCAAGTCTCTAGAGACCAGTAACCAACCTTATCCAACTCAGCTGCGATAGGCAGCATATCCTCAATACGCATACGCGTAGCAAATAGTGATTGATGGGCATCACGAAGGACCACATCAGTAATAGCTAGTGGTTTAGACATGCTCTTAAACTCCTTTTTAATCCTAGTTCGGCTACTTCGCGAATGAGGCGCGATGTTTATGAATCGCAGCCGAGATCGCCGCCACTACTTGTGGACTAACAGCTGAAGAGGTTGATTGAATATTAGTGTTTGTTTTTGGTGCTACGATCGGCTCTGGTACTTCTTCTGGTACCAATTTCGACATTAACCGAACGAGATAAACAAGAATAGTGAGGAAAATAAATACGACCGCCATCCCCGTTAGCATCAGGGTGGCCGCATCTACTAGCAGGCTTCCTATATTAGTCATGTTGCTTCCTTTCTTTGTCATCCTGACAACGTGCAGGACTTTAATAGTGTCAAATCCCGACCCATGGATTATCTCGATTGGTTAAATTTTGTCAATTTTGTTTAAGGAAGGTTTGTAGTAATCCTGATAAATGATTATTTATTCACTACCCAGATCACAGTTCATGACAAAATAATCACTTCAAATCGCTATCACCTTACGAACAGAGTAAAGGAGGACATAAATAAAAACTGCGATTTAGATTTCAAAATCAAATCGGGACTCACGCAGTAAAAACCAACAAAAACAAAAAGATGAACAAAATTAACAATCAATAAACAAATAACAAACAAAGTAACTACATGAGAGTAATTGAAATGAAAAATGGAAGTCAGTGTATAGGAGGGATAATCAGGATGATTTCACACGATGCGACAGAAGCTTGATAGCAAATTGCTTAGATACGCACATATTCGCTTTTAAAAAAGAGGAACATAGGCTCTAGTGATCCTACGCCATACTCCAGATGTCTAGATACAAAAAAGCCTCGCAATTGCGAGGCTTTTTCAATGAGTGGCGCGTCCTGGAGGATTCGAACCTCCGACCGCCTGGTTCGTAGCCAGGTACTCTATCCAGCTGAGCTAAGGAC
>NZ_JAWOTI010000014.1:0-76900 GCF_033338775.1 Vibrio sp. Vb1018 | reverse complement strand
GCGTCCTGGAGGATTCGAACCTCCGACCGCCTGGTTCGTAGCCAGGTACTCTATCCAGCTGAGCTAAGGACGCGCAGATCTTCTTGCTAAGAAGTTGTGAAGTAAATCACATTCATTTCTTACGAAACAAAAAAAAGGCCATCGGGCCAGTCAATGAATGGCGGTGAAGGAGGGATTCGAACCCTCGATACGGGATAAACCGTATACTCCCTTAGCAGGGGAGCGCCTTCAGCCTCTCGGCCACCTCACCGTTTTCATTGTTATATCTCAAAAGAGATATGGCGCGTCCTGGAGGATTCGAACCTCCGACCGCCTGGTTCGTAGCCAGGTACTCTATCCAGCTGAGCTAAGGACGCACTTTTTGTTGATAAATCAACGTTGCAAGAATGGCGGTGAAGGAGGGATTCGAACCCTCGATACGGGATAAACCGTATACTCCCTTAGCAGGGGAGCGCCTTCAGCCTCTCGGCCACCTCACCGTCTTGCGGAGGCACATATTACGTTTTACCGAAAATATGTCAAACACTTTCTTTGAAAAAATCTACGAAACTGGCTTAACCGTTGCTGATTTAATCAAAGTGACTATTAAACGAACTTTATCACTCTATTATGATGAAAAAAAGAGAGTCTTCTCTGAAAAAAAGACATTTATTTTCAAATAACTTTCTGAAGTTCGAATCAACATTATTGATGAATTCACAGCCATACTCAACACAATAGTTTCTGCAAATTTTCAAAAACAGTAAAAACTAAAAAGGCCAACCCTTCGGTTAGCCTTTTTCATTCAAACTAAGCTCTGTAAACAGGAGCGACTTAGTAGTTACCTGAAGCAACGTTGCCATTGCCTTTTTCAGCTTGAATGCGCATGTAGATTTCTTCACGGTGAACTGAAACCTCTTTCGGAGCGTTAACGCCGATACGCACTTGGTTACCTTTAACACCTAGTACAGTTACAGTCACTTCATCACCAATCATCAGTGTTTCGCCTACGCGGCGAGTCAAAATTAGCATTCTTTGCTCCTTGAGTAATCTCTAAATTTTCTTGCTACAAAGCTATTATCCAACAAAAGTTATATTTTCGTAAACTACCTTGTTAGCGAAAATCAGCCTAAAAAGGCATGTTTTTGTTGAATGTTTAATGCTTCACTAGACGTAATGTAAGCATCATGCAGAATGTTTGCTGCTGTATCCACACATTCGGGTGCTAAAACTAGCATCATAGTGAGTGTATTCGTTGCGCTGAAATTGATCTCAATATCTCGCTTTGCCAACAAATCGCATGCGTGCTCTACCATTCCATTGGCCTCAAGCCCCACTGCGGTCAACAGGCTTACCACTTCACTATTACGGATTTTGTCGCTGAACACCAGATCGAACTTGGCACATGCATCTTGTTTTATCATGATACCTGCCCGTTCTGTTTCCTCGATCACACTCCAAATGTCGATACCCAACATCTGACATTGTTTTGTAGCACTAGATAAATGTTCTTTATCGACTTCGATTATGGCAAGGTCACG
This sequence comes from Vibrio sp. Vb1018, assembly GCF_033338775.1. Lineage (NCBI taxonomy): Bacteria > Pseudomonadati > Pseudomonadota > Gammaproteobacteria > Vibrionales > Vibrionaceae > Vibrio > Vibrio sp. Vb1018. The sequence goes on along the minus strand of NZ_JAWOTI010000014.1, from coordinate 75,380 downwards.
TTGAATGGCTATACCAGAGACGGCTTGATTGCCTAACTCCCCCTTTACCAGACTGCCTTCATTAACATCAAATGTCGAAAGCACGCGCAGTGGCACATTATTCTTCCATGCAAATTGCACTGAAGGTAAATGTAATACTTTCGCGCCTCGGCTTGCCATCGCTTCCATGGAAGGAAAATCGATAACCGCCAATTTTCGCGCGTTTTTCACTACACGTGGGTCACAAGTATAAATACCATCAACGTCGGTAAAGATTTGACACTCATCAGCGCGCAATGCGCCTGCCAGTGCCACTGCGCTCGTATCTGAGCCACCTCGACCTAATGTGGTGATATCCCCGTTCTCATTCACACCTTGAAAGCCTGCAACAATCACGATTTGGTCTTGCTCAAGCAATCCCAGAATTGTCTTAGTATCAATGTGTTTAATCGTTGCGTCATTGTGTTGATTATCCGTCACAATATTCGCCTGTGCTCCGGTAAGCGAGCGTGCAGCATGACCCAATTTATTGAGTGTCATTGCTAACAGTGCCATTGACACTTGCTCACCAGCAGAGAGCAAAACATCAAGTTCTCGAGCTGTAGGCACGCTATCTATCTGTTTAGCGAGGTCCATCAGTCTGTTTGTTTCGCCTGACATTGCAGACACGACAACAACAACTTGATTGCCATCATTTTTCGCCTTAATGATGTGTTCAGCAACTTGGTGGATTCTTTCAATTGAACCCACTGAGGTTCCGCCAAACTTTTGCACGATAAGGGGCTTTTTCACCAGTCTTCACCTTCCCAAGACCGAAGTCTCTTTAGAACTGCTTATATCGTCAGTATTTCCTTTTAGAAAAATTATATAAGCAGTAGTTACAACAAAAACCAAATAGCCTAAATGACTCGGTTAACTTTTGGTCAATTAAACCACTTGGCTGCTAAAAAAAAAATTACGCTCAATCAAAGAAACTTGATTGAGCGTAATTTTAGTAGTTAAAAGCTTATAAGCGCTCTTCTAACCAAGGCTGAACTGTTTTAATTGCCTCTGGTAGTGCGGCTACATCAGTACCACCAGCTTGAGCCATGTCAGGACGACCACCGCCCTTACCACCGACTTGCTCAGCAATCATCTTAACTAGATCACCAGCTTTTACTTTACCAGTTAGATCTTTAGTCACACCAGCAATCAGGCCAACCTTGTCACCTGTTACGTTAGCAAGCAGTACGACACCAGACCCCATTTGGTTCTTAATGTCATCAACCATAGTACGTAGGTTCTTGCTGTCAGCGCCTTCAAGAGCTGCGACTAGAACTTTTGTACCATTGACTTCAACCGCTTTGCCCATGATGTTAGCGCTTTCTGCTGCCGCCATCTTATCTTTTAGCTTCTGCACTTCTTTCTCTAGCGCTTTTGCTTTCTGTGCAGATTCTGCCAGTTTCTCTTCGTACTTCGCGTTTTGAGCTTCAATCGCGTCTAATGCAGCCTCGCCTGTTACCGCCTCAATACGTCGAATACCTGCAGCAATGCCGCTTTCTGAAGTGATTTTGAATAGGCCAATATCACCTGTGCTTGATGCGTGAATACCACCGCAAAGCTCTGTCGAGAAGTCGCCCATAGATAGTACGCGTACTTCGTCGTCGTACTTCTCGCCGAATAGAGCCATTGCGCCTTTCTTCTTAGCAGACTCAATGTCCATCACGTTGGTTTCAATCGTGTGGTTGCGACGAATTTGCGCGTTAACTAGGCGCTCAACTTCTTTCAACTCTGCTGCAGTTACGGCTTCTAGGTGTGAGAAGTCGAAACGTAGGTTGTCTGCCTTCACCAATGAGCCTTTCTGCGTTACGTGCTCACCTAAAACTTGGCGTAGTGCTGCGTGTAGCAAGTGCGTTGCTGAGTGGTTTAGAGAGATAGCTGCGCGACGCTCTGCGTCAACGATAGTTGCTACTTCATCACCTTTCGCTAGAACGCCTTCTGCCATTACACCGTGGTGCGCGATTGCGTTACCTAGTTTTTGAGTGTCCTCAACGCGGAATACACCAGACTCAGTACGGATTTCACCAGCGTCACCACACTGACCGCCTGACTCTGCGTAGAATGGTGTTTCACCAAGTACGATGATTGCTTTGTCGCCCGCAGATAGCGAATCTACTTCGTTGCCTTCAACGAACATCGCTGCTACAGAACTAGAGCCTTTAGTACCTGTGTAACCACAGAATTCTGTTTGCGTATCAACTTTGATTGCTGCGTTATAGTCAGTACCGAAGTTACCCGCTTCACGCGCACGTTGACGCTGCTCTTCCATCGCTTTCTCGAAACCTTCTTCGTCGATTGCGAACTCACGCTCACGTGCTACGTCGTTAGTTAAGTCAGCTGGGAAGCCGTAAGTATCGTAAAGTTTAAATACGGTTTCGCCGTCTAGTACTTTACCGTCTAGGTTATCTAGTGCTTCGTTTAGAATCGCCATACCGCGCTCAAGTGTACGACCAAAGTTTTCTTCTTCGATACGCAGTACTTTTTCAACCACAGCTTGTTGACGCTTCAGCTCTTCACCAGCCGTACCCATGATGTCAGCTAGAACGCCAACCAACTTGTGGAAGAATGCACCTTGTGCGCCCAGCTTGTTACCGTGACGAACTGCACGACGGATGATACGGCGTAATACGTAACCTCGACCTTCGTTTGAAGGCATAACACCATCCACGATCAGGAATGAACATGAACGGATGTGGTCAGCGATAACGCGTAGTGATTGGTTTGATAGGTCTTCGTAACCGATCACTTCTGCTGCTGCTTTGATAAGAGCTTGGAATACATCGATTTCGTAGTTTGAGTGAACGCCCTGCATGATTGCAGAGATACGCTCGATACCCATACCAGTATCTACCGATGGTTTTGGTAGCGGTTCCATAGTGCCGTCTGCGTGACGGTTGAACTGCATGAATACGTTGTTCCAGATCTCGATGAAACGGTCACCATCTTCTTCAGGCGTGCCAGGACGGCCACCCCAGATGTGCTCACCGTGATCGTAGAAGATTTCAGTACATGGACCACAAGGGCCAGTGTCGCCCATTTGCCAGAAGTTATCAGACTCGTACGGCTTGCCGCCTTCTTTATCACCAATGCGAACAATACGATCAGCGGGTACGCCAACTTTCTTGTTCCAGATGTCAAACGCTTCGTCATCGGTTTCGTAAACAGTTACCAATAAACGATCCGCTGGCAGTTTAAGAACTTCGGTTAGGAATTCCCAAGCAAAGGAGATCGCATCTTCTTTGAAGTAATCGCCAAAGCTGAAGTTGCCTAACATTTCAAAGAATGTGTGGTGACGAGCAGTAAAGCCAACATTTTCTAGGTCGTTATGTTTACCACCAGCACGTACGCAACGCTGAGCCGTAGTCGCTCGAGTGTAGGCTCGTTTTTCTAAGCCTAAGAAACAATCTTTAAATTGGTTCATACCTGCGTTTGTGAACAGCAGGGTTGGGTCGTTATGTGGAACTAACGATGAACTTTCTACGATTTGGTGTCCTTTGCTCTCAAAGAACTTGAGGAACGCGTTACGAACCTCATCAGTGCTCATGTACATGCAGCTCTTCCTGAAAATAGTCGAGTTAGAATTTTGCCGTATTGTAGATCATGCAAACAGCTGAGACTAGTTTTCTTGAGGAAAAGAGGGAGTAGGAGAAAAAATTTGAAGCAAAACAAAAATCAGCGCAATTGGATCAACGCTAATCTTGGTCTTCAAAGGCAAGCGCATAGCTAATTTGGTCGAAACTGTAGCCTCGGTATTGTAGAAAACGGACTTGTTTTGCGTATTCTTTTTGGTCCTTGGCTTTGACGCCTTTGAATTTCTTTTCTGCCGCCTGTTTAGCCAGTTCAAACCAATCTTGCGGCTCTTCAGCCATAGCTTGCTCAATCACCGATTCCGCAACACGCTTCTGGTTTAACTCTTGACGAATTCGACGCTCTCCATGTCCTTTGTATACATGCTGTCTAATTTGACTCTTCGCGTAACGTAAATCATCTAGATAATTATGGTCTAGGCAAAAATTAATTGCGATGTCGATGTCTGATTCTTCATAGCCCTTCATCGATAATTTTTGGTAAAGCTCATACTGACCATGATCGCGACGGCTAAGCAATTGGATAGCTGCCTCTTTGCTCGATAATGTTGGCGCCTGGCGTTTTTGGTACATGATGATCCTAAAAGTATTTTTGCTGTACAGGCTCTCAATGGCCTTTGTGATAATTCGATTTTTGATTTCAATAGATACAACAAAGCCCCGCATTGCAGGGCTTTGTCATTTATTAATCTATGAGAGATTAAAACTCTTCAGCTTGCTCTGGCGCTTCACCAGCTTCAGGCGCTTCCGCAAGTGCTGGCGCTAGCAACATTTCACGCAGTTTTGTATCGATAGTTTTAGCCACTTCAGGGTGCTCACGCAGGTAGTTACACGCATTCGCTTTACCTTGACCAATCTTATCGCCATTGTAGCTATACCAAGCACCGGCTTTTTCAACTAACTTGTGCTTCACACCTAGATCGACAAGTTCACCTTCGCGGTTAAAGCCTTGGCCGTACATGATTTGTGTGTTTGCTTCTTTAAATGGTGCTGCAATCTTATTCTTAACAACTTTGATGCGCGTTTCGTTACCTACGACTTCGTCACCTTCTTTGATTGCGCCAGTACGACGGATATCTAGACGAACAGAAGCGTAGAACTTAAGTGCGTTACCACCTGTTGTTGTTTCTGGGTTACCAAACATCACACCAATCTTCATACGGATTTGGTTGATGAAGATACACATACAGTTAGACTGCTTTAGGTTACCCGTTAGCTTACGCATTGCTTGAGAAAGCATACGTGCTTGCAGACCCATGTGGCTATCGCCCATTTCGCCTTCGATTTCTGCTTTCGGTGTTAGTGCTGCGACAGAGTCGACAACCATAACATCGATAGCACCAGAACGTGCAAGTGCGTCACAGATCTCTAGCGCTTGCTCACCTGTGTCTGGCTGAGAAACTAGCAATGCATCGATATCAACGCCAAGTTTCTTCGCGTATACAGGATCTAGAGCGTGTTCTGCATCGATAAACGCACAAGTTTTGCCTTCACGTTGCGCAGCAGCAATAAGCTCAAGTGTTAGCGTTGTTTTACCTGAAGATTCTGGGCCGTAGATTTCTACGATACGACCCATTGGTAGACCACCAGCACCCAAAGCGATATCAAGAGAAAGAGAACCAGTTGAGATGGTTTCTACGTCCATTGCGCGGTTATCACCAAGGCGCATGATAGAGCCTTTACCGAATTGCTTTTCAATTTGACCTAGCGCAGCGGCGAGCGCTTTCTGTTTGTTCTCGTCCATTACTTTCTCCGATTTATTCATCTTCTTTGGGCGACGAATAGTAATTCATTTTTCTTAAGCAGAAGAACTGCTCAGCAATGAAAGTTATTATACTGTTGATTCATACAGTGTCCATACCTGTATGAAAAAAATTTGGCTGACCTAAAGTCGTGATTTGCTCTAGCCCTTATCAATGCTGGGCTAAAACAATTTAAGAAATTCTAGAGTAGATGTTGATACAATTGAGTCAGCGCATGCTCGACCGCTTTTTTGCGAACTTCTGCACGGTCACCAGAGAAATGCATGGTTTCGACTTGCTGCCAACTTTGGTTATCAGCAAAAGCAAAGCAGACCATGCCGACTGGTTTCTCTTCACTGCCACCACCCGGCCCTGCAATACCACTGATGGACACACCGATGGTGGCATTGGAGTTTTTAATTGCACCCTGTACCATTTCAATCACAACGGGTTCGCTCACCGCACCATGAGCTTCCAACGTTGAAGCTTGTACACCAAGCATCTCCATTTTGGCTTCATTACTGTAAGTGACAAACGCCCGGTCAAGCCACGCAGAACTGCCAGCAATATCAGTAATAGCAGTTGCAACACCGCCACCCGTGCATGATTCTGCCGTCGTTAAAAGATGCCCGTGTTTAGCCAATAATGCGCCTAAATCGGCACTCAATTTTGTTGTTTTTTCCATAGCCAAAATGCCCTTTGTCTCTTTTTACTTGATAGGGATTCACGTATCCTAAGCCGCTACGGAAATAAACAAAAGAACTTACCTGTGAAAGCTGAACAAAAACACACTCCGATGATGCAGCAATACCTCAAGCTAAAGGCTGAGAACCCAGAGATTTTGCTGTTCTACCGCATGGGCGATTTCTACGAACTCTTTTACGATGATGCCAAGCGAGCTTCTCAGCTTCTTGATATTTCATTGACCAAACGTGGTGCGTCTGCAGGTGAACCTATCCCAATGGCGGGTGTGCCATTTCACGCCGTAGAGGGCTACCTGGCAAAACTTGTTCAGCTTGGTGAGTCTGTGGCGATCTGTGAACAGATTGGCGATCCGGCCACCAGCAAGGGCCCGGTAGAACGTAAAGTTGTGCGTATCGTGACACCAGGTACTGTGACGGATGAAGCGCTGCTTTCTGAGCGTGTCGATAACTTAATCGCAGCAATTTACCATCACAACGGTAAGTTCGGTTATGCGACGCTGGATGTCACCTCTGGTCGCTTCCAACTGACAGAGCCAGAAACTGAAGAAGCGATGACAGCCGAGCTTCAACGCACTGCACCACGTGAGCTACTGTTCCCAGAAGATTTTGAACCTGTACATTTAATGGCGAGCCGCAATGGTAACCGTCGTCGCCCAGTCTGGGAGTTTGAGCTTGATACGGCTAAGCAACAACTCAATCAACAATTTGGCACAAAAGATCTGGTTGGTTTTGGTGTAGAACATGCGTCCTTAGGGTTATGTGCTGCTGGTTGTTTGATCCAGTACGTAAAAGATACTCAACGTACGGCTTTACCTCATATTCGCTCTTTAACGTTTGATCATCAGGATCAATCCGTCATCCTTGATGCTGCTACCCGACGTAATCTGGAAATTACTCAAAATCTAGCAGGCGGAACCGATAACACGCTAGCTGCAGTACTCGACCATTGTGCAACTCCGATGGGCAGCCGAATGCTGAAGCGTTGGTTGCATCAGCCTATGCGTTGCATTGAAACGTTAAACAATCGTCTTGATGCAATTGGTGAGATTAAAGAACAAGCTCTGTTTGCCGATCTTCAACCAACGTTAAAGCAAATTGGTGATATTGAACGCATCTTAGCGCGCCTTGCATTACGCTCTGCTCGCCCTCGCGATATGGCTAGACTTCGCAATGCCATGCAACAGCTACCAGAGCTAGAATCTGTCACCGCTTCTTTGACCCATCCGTACCTAACGAAATTGGCGAAGTATGCAGCTCCGATTGACGAAGTATGTGACCTGTTAGAACGCGCGATTAAAGAAAATCCGCCGGTTGTTATTCGTGATGGTGGCGTCATCGCTGAAGGCTACAATGCGGAGCTCGATGAATGGCGAAAATTGGCAGACGGTGCAACAGAATATCTTGAGCAGCTTGAGCGAGATGAGCGTGAACGACACGGTATCGATACGCTTAAAGTAGGCTATAACAACGTTCATGGCTTCTTTATCCAAGTGAGCCGTGGCCAGAGCCATTTGGTTCCACCGCATTATGTACGTCGCCAAACACTCAAAAACGCTGAACGCTACATCATCCCAGAGCTTAAGGAACACGAAGACAAAGTACTTAACTCGAAGTCTAAAGCGTTAGCACTTGAGAAACAGTTGTGGGAAGAACTGTTTGATCTATTGATGCCAAACCTTGAGAAGCTGCAAAACCTAGCTTCTGCTCTGTCTCAGCTAGATGTATTACAAAACCTAGCAGAGCGTGCAGATTCGTTAGATTACTGCCGCCCAACGCTTGTGAAAGACGCAGGAATTCACATTCAAGCTGGCCGTCATCCAGTCGTAGAACAAGTAACAACAGAGCCGTTCATCGCGAACCCAATTGAGCTTAACCCAGCCCGGAAGATGTTGATCATCACCGGTCCAAACATGGGTGGTAAATCAACCTACATGCGTCAAACTGCGCTGATTGCATTGATGGCACATATCGGCTCTTATGTACCGGCAGAATCCGCACAGATTGGTTCTTTAGATCGTATATTTACTCGTATTGGTGCATCAGATGATCTTGCATCTGGCCGCTCGACCTTCATGGTAGAAATGACCGAAACAGCCAATATTCTTCACAACGCAACTAAGAACAGTTTGGTGCTAATGGATGAAATCGGACGCGGTACTAGTACTTACGACGGTCTGTCTTTAGCTTGGGCAAGTGCGGAATGGCTCGCAACACAAATTGGTGCGATGACCCTATTTGCAACTCACTACTTCGAATTAACAGAGTTACCGAACCAACTGCCAAACTTAGCGAACGTTCACTTGGATGCCGTAGAGCATGGAGATAGCATTGCCTTTATGCACGCAGTTCAAGAAGGTGCGGCAAGTAAGTCTTACGGTCTGGCTGTTGCGGGCTTAGCAGGCGTACCAAAAACGGTCATCAAAAATGCGCGTAACAAGCTATCTCAGCTAGAGCAACTGGGGCAAAACAGTGACACACCACGTCCAAGTGCAGTAGATGTGGCTAACCAGTTGAGCCTGATTCCAGAGCCTAGCGAGGTCGAACAAGCTCTGTCAGGTATTGACCCTGACGACTTAACGCCACGCCAAGCTCTTGAAGAGCTGTATCGCTTGAAGAAGATGCTGTAAACAGACTCACACCGACGAGCAAAAAAGAAAAAAGGCTATGGGGAACCATAGCCTTTTGTGTATCTAGTGAAATACGGATTATTTAATCGTCTTCTACGTTAAACAAGTTTTCCATATTCAAACCTTGTTTGATTAGGACTTCACGAAGACGACGTAAACCTTCCACTTGTATTTGACGTACTCGCTCACGTGTCAGACCAATCTCTCGACCAACTTCTTCCAGCGTCGAAGGCTCATAGCCTAGTAGGCCGAAGCGTCGTGCAAGCACTTCTTTCTGTTTCGGATTCAACTCTTCTAACCAATGAATCAACGATGATTTGATGTCGTCATCTTGAGTCGAAACTTCTGGATCAGAGTTGTTTGCATCAGGAATAATATCCAGCAGCGCTTTCTCACCGTCACCACCGATTGGCGTGTCGACAGAGCTAATACGCTCATTAAGGCGTAACATTTTGCTTACGTCTTCGACTGGAATATCTAATTGAGCAGCAATTTCTTCTGCGGTCGGTTCGTGATCGAGCTTTTGAGAAAGTTCACGCGCAGTACGCAGATAAATGTTCAGCTCTTTCACTACATGGATAGGTAGACGGATCGTGCGAGTTTGGTTCATCAACGCTCGCTCTATCGTTTGTCGGATCCACCACGTTGCGTAAGTAGAGAAACGGAAACCACGTTCTGGGTCGAATTTTTCGACCGCTCGGATCAAGCCGAGGTTACCTTCTTCAATCAGATCAAGTAGTGCTAGACCACGGTTACTGTATCGACGAGAAATCTTAACAACCAAACGTAGGTTACTTTCGATCATACGTTTGCGTGCCGCTTCGTCGCCACGTAGGGCGCGTCTTGCGTAAAGCACTTCTTCTTCGGCAGTAAGTAAAGGTGAGAAGCCAATTTCGCCCAAATACAACTGAGTTGCATCTAAGCTTTTACTGCTCGCGTCAAATTCTTCACGCGCAGTCGCTTTGCTTTCTGTGGATGATGATCTTTCGAGTTCGTTATCAATGGTCTTCACTGACGCATTATCAAATGCAAACTCTTCAACTTTGGTTACTGTGTTGCTGATACTCATAACGCCTCCCCCTGGCGAGTTAGCAAGACATGACAACTCAATATGTCGCTAAATGATGTCGCAAGTTGTTTTTCAAAGTTTTAAGGCAAATAGCGTTTTGGATTCACTGATTTACCTTGATAGCGAATTTCAAAGTGTAGTTTGACCGACTTTGCACCTGAACTACCCATGGTGGCGATTTTTTGTCCGCTTTTTACGCTTTGTCCTTCTGTGACCAGCAGTTTGTCATTATGTGCGTATGCGCTTAAATAATTGTCGTTATGCTTTACTATAATTAAGTTGCCATAACCTCGTAGCGCATTGCCTGAATAAACGACTGTGCCGGCTGCGGTTGAAACGATAGGTTGACCACGCTGTCCTGCGATGTCGATACCTTTATTTCCCTGTTCTCCCGCCGAAAAGTTCTTGATTACTCTCCCTTTTGTTGGCCACAACCACTTTGAGACTTTATCACTCTTTGCTGTGGTAGTTGGCGCTTTTCGCTTCACTTTTTGGTTATCTTTTGAACCAACATACTCCTTTGTTTTCGATTGTTCAACCTTCTTTGGAGGCTGTTTTTGTACGACTTTAGGCTTAGTCTCTGTAGGTTTTTGACTAGAGTTTTTACTCGAAGGTTTAGGTTTAGAGGCTGTTGATGTTTTCGTCACTGGAGCTGGGGGGGGCGTAACAACAGGAGCCACAACGGGTTCAACTTTTTGACCATATTTAGGGGCGACATATTTCGGAGCCCAAAGTTTTAGCCTCTGTCCTGGGTAGATAGTGTAAGGCTGAGTTAACTCATTGTAACGAACAAGATCATTTACATCTTTATCTGTGACATAAGCTATGAAGTAAAGCGTATCGCCTTTTTTTACCTCATAATAACTCCCTCTGTAACTCCCTCTTTCAAGGCTTGAATAGTCTTTTTTTAGGCTAGAGACAGGTGCAGGGGAATGCGCTGCACAACCAACTAGTCCTGCAGCAAACACAAAGCTAATACCAATATGACGTAGTAACTTATTCACCTATCCCCAACCCTTAAGCTAAATCACCCGCAACCAGAGGTACGAACCGAACCATTTCTACAACGGTAGAGAGATATTCGTCTCCCTTACGCTCTATTTTTAATAACTGTTGCTCCGTATCTCCAACAGGAATGACCATTTTGCCGCCATCTCTTAATTGTGAGAGAAGAGCTTGGGGAATCACTTCAGCGGCAGCGGTAACAATGATAGCATCGAAAGGACCTCTCGCTTCCCAGCCCTGCCACCCATCAGCATGCTTAGTTGAAACATTGTAAATATCCAATTGCTTCAGGCGACGCTTTGCTTCCCATTGCAACGATTTAATTCGCTCAACGGAGTATACATGATCAACAATTTGCGCCAGTACCGCGGTTTGATAACCCGATCCCGTTCCGATTTCCAGAACACGACTCGCCGGCTCTAGCTCAAGCAACTCGGTCATACGCGCAACGATATAAGGCTGAGAAATAGTTTGTCCCTGACCAATTGGTAACGCATTGTTATCATAGGCTTGGTGCATCATCGCTTGAGAAACAAAGCTTTCTCGTGGCAAGCGTTGGATAGCATCCAGAACTCTTTGGTCTTTGATGCCACTGGAGATAAGAAACGCTATCAACCTGTCAGCATGTGGGTTACTCATTACTTCTCTTCCTTTAACCAACTATCCATAGCACGCAGCGACTCGTGAGCGGTGAGATCAACTTGCAGAGGCGTCATTGAAACTCGGCCATGCTCAATTGCATAAAAGTCCGTGCCCTCTCCTGCATCTTGCTCCTTTCCTGGTGGCCCTAACCAATAAATGTCATGGCCTCTCGGATCTTTCTGCTTGATCATATTCTCTGCGTGATGACGTGCACCTAAACGCGTAACTTCAATTTCACCTAAATTCTCTGATGGTAAGTCAGGTACGTTTACGTTCAGTAGACGATTCGTTGGAATCGGCGACGCTAAATGCTGTTGTACAATTTGACGTGCAATTTTAGCGGCGGATTCGAAATGTCGCTTACCCACTAGAGAAAAAGCCACCGACTGAACGCCAAGGAAATGACCTTCCATGGCGGCTGCTACTGTTCCAGAATAAAGAACATCATCACCCAAATTAGCGCCATGGTTGATTCCTGACAGAACAAGATCAGGCAAATCATCTTTCATTAGCTCATTCAGCGCGAAATGCACACAATCCGTGGGCGTGCCTTGCACTGAGTAGATATTTGGGGCAATTTCAGTCACGCGTAATGGTTGTTCTAATGTGAGTGAATTCGAAGCACCTGAACGATTTCGATCAGGTGCGACAATGGTCACTTCGGCGATATCTCTCAACTCATCAGCGAGGGCATGAATCCCTTGAGCATGAACACCATCATCATTGCTGATTAAGACCCTTAAGGGCTTCGGGTTTCGTGAATCCTGTTCCATTAGTATTCTCTTTCTACTTCAACCTCATTAACTAACTCACGAACAATAGAGGTCGCAAAAGATCCCGCATCCAGTGAGAAAGTCAACGTAATGTTGTTACCTTCAACCGTCCAAGCTAAATCTTTTGGCTTCAGCGCAATATCGCGACGGTCGTGGCGCATGCGATTACCACGAATCAGCGCCATGAGGTCAGGCTCTTCGTCTAAAAACGGTTGCTCTAATGCCAGAGCCTCGGCTTGAGTAGGCAGTGCATTATCGCCAGCAAGCGCAGCGGTAATTGCCGCTTCACCTCGCGCAAATTGCACTTGCAGAGCAGCTATGTTGTTTGCATCAATCAACTGAGTGCCAGAATTCGTCTGTGCAATGTCACCATCAATGAACTTATCAAACACACCATTCTCTAGACGAGCTGAAACGATGCGGTTGAAAATCCACGAACGAGCCGCTGATAAATACATGCTGCGCTTGTTTTGATTGCGGGTACGAACGTTTTCGCGTCCCCATCGACGTGCTTCTTCAAGGTTGTTACCATCGTTACCAAAACGCTGACTACCAAAGTAGTTTGGCACGCCAACTTGTTTCACTTTTTCAAGACGTTGCTCTACATCCGCTATATCTGTCACTTCAGACAAAGTAACCACGAACTCGTTCCCTACTAGGTCACCAGGACGCAGTTTTTTATTGTGACGATCTGTTGCAAGGATTTCGATACTTGGGTATTGAGCCAAAAACGCTGAAAAATCTGGCGTTTCACCTTTTGGTAAATGGACACTTAACCACTGTTCCGTCACCGCATGACGGTCTTTAAGACCCGCCCAGCTAACGTCTTTCGACTTAACACCACAGGCTTTTGCTAACTCGTTAGCAACGAAGCTGGTGTTCTCGCCCGTTTTACGGATACGAACCATTAGGTGCTCGCCTTCGCCCGTAAAGGCAAAACCTAAATCTTCGCGAACCTGAAAGTGCTCTGGCTGCGCTTTGATTTTTGCCGATGCAACTGGCTTACCCGTTAGGTAAGCCAATGAAGATAAAATGTCTGACATGATGTGTTTCCGCTGATATCACAGCTTAGAAGAGCAAATTGCTAGTTATTGCTTAAACAGAAGTACAACGGCTTCCGTTGCAATACCTTCTTTGCGTCCGGTAAAACCGAGACGTTCTGTCGTCGTCGCTTTTACGTTGATGTTACTAATGTCGGTTTCTAGATCTTCGGCAATTGCCGCACACATTGCGTCAATGTGTGGTGCCATTTTAGGCGCTTGTGCCATGATGGTTACATCAGCATTGCCAAGGCGGTAGCCTTGCTCTTTGACTCGACGGTAAACGTCTTTCAGTAGTTCACGACTGTTTGCGCCTTTCCATTTATCATCCGTATCTGGGAAATGACGACCAATATCGCCGGCAGCAATCGCGCCCAGCAGAGCATCCGTTAACGCATGCAACGCTACATCGCCGTCTGAGTGTGCAATCAAACCTTGCTCATAAGGGATTGCTACACCACCAATAATGACTGGGCCTTCACCACCGAATTTATGTACATCGAAACCATGACCAATTCGAATCATTTTCTATCCTTTCTTTATTCGCCGCGCTCACGGCTTAGATAAAACTCGGCTAACGCAAGATCTTCTGGCTGAGTGATTTTTATATTGTTCGCATTCCCTTGAACTAAGGCTGGCTTCTCGCCTAGCCATTCCAAAGCCGAGGCTTCATCGGTAATGGTTACACCCTGTTCTAATGCGTCAGCCAGTGCTTGAGTAAGCTGCTGAGTTTTAAACATTTGTGGAGTAAGTGCATGCCACAATGCTTCTCTATCTACCGTATGATCGATATCTTGTACTGCGTTTGCTCGCTTCATTGTATCTCTCACAGGAGATGCGAGAATGCCACCCGTTGAGTGGGCGCAGCAAACATCAATCAAACGGTCAATGTCGGATGTTAATACACATGGCCTTGCAGCGTCGTGAACTAATACCCACTCGCTTTCCAGATGCTCATTGACATAGTTTAGCCCTGATAACACAGAGTCTGCTCTTTCTTTACCACCAGCTACACGAATCACATCTGGGCGCTTAGCAATGGACAATTCTGGGTAATATGGGTCGCCGTCAGTAATGGCAACGACAACCTTAGAAATATTTGGGTGAGAAAGCAGTTTCTCTACGGTATGTTCCAGTACCGCCTTACCTTCGATCAATAAATATTGCTTAGGGCGATCTGCCTTCATTCTGCTACCCACACCAGCAGCAGGCACAATTGCGATATGCGATGAGTTCATATCCAACATTTTAATGGTTTTCCTCACCTATAATGCGGTAAAAAGTCTCGCCATCTTTAACTAAACCGAGCTCATGACGCGCACGTTCTTCAATCGCATCAAGACCTTGCCTTAAGTCATCAATCTCAGCGAACATTTCATTGTTGCGAGCTTGTAGCTTGCTGTTCACTTGTTGCTGAACTTCAATTTCATCTTTTACTGTGTAGTAGTCAGACACTCCGTTTTTACCAAACCATAGAGTGTATTGAAGCAAGCCAAACAGTAGCGTAAGGGCTATAACAAAGATTCGCATATCGCTGCTAACATTCTGTACCGGAAGGAATTAGATAAGGTGACATATATAGCATAAATGCGAGGTTGCCTCTAGGGGAGAAAGGGAGACTCACACGCTCCTTACAAGAAATAAGCAGCAAAATGAAACAAGCTCATAGGAAGCGCTCCTTACCCATGACCAAAGTAAGAGCCAAAAATACAAACCTATAAATACAAAAAACCGCCGTAGCGATGGTTTCAAAAAGCTATTTAGCGAAACTTTACTCAATAAGAATTAAGCTTGATCTTTAACTTCTTTGAGACCGCTTACTTGAAACATGGAGGAGTGCGCTCACTTAGCGCTTCCGTTGTATAAAAAAACGCCCCGCAAGTGTGAGGCGTTTTCAAAAGCTTTAAGTTAAGCCGTTAACTCAGTTAAGAATTAAGCTTGATCTTTAACTTCTTTAAGACCGCTTCCTTGAAACATGGAGGAGCGCGCTCACTTAGCGCTTCCGTTATATAAAAAAACACCCCGCCAAAGCAGGGTGTTTTAAAAGCTTTAAGTTAAGCTGCTAATTTAGTGAAGAATTAAGCTTGACCTTTAACTTCTTTAAGACCGTTGAAAGGAGCGCGCTCACCTAGTGCTTCCTCGATACGGATTAGCTGGTTGTACTTAGCAACACGGTCAGAACGGCTCATAGAACCAGTTTTGATTTGACCTGCTGCTGTACCTACCGCTAGGTCAGCGATAGTTGCATCTTCAGTTTCGCCAGAACGGTGAGAGATTACTGCTGTGTAACCTGCGTCTTTAGCCATCTTGATTGCAGCTAGAGTCTCAGTTAGAGAACCGATTTGGTTGAACTTGATAAGGATAGAGTTAGCTACGCCTTTCTCGATACCTTCAGCAAGGATCTTAGTGTTAGTAACGAATAGATCGTCACCTACTAGTTGAAGCTTGTCACCTAGTAGTTCAGTTTGGTGCTTGAAGCCATCCCAATCAGACTCGTCTAGACCGTCTTCGATAGAAACGATTGGGAATTGGTTAGCTAGCTCAGCTAGGTAGTGGTTGAACTCTTCAGAAGTGAAAGTTTTACCTTCGCCTTTCATGTTGTAGATGCCAGCTTCTTTGTCGAAGAACTCAGATGCAGCACAGTCCATAGCTAGAGTAACGTCTTTACCTAGTTCGTAACCAGCAGCTGCAACAGCTTCTGCGATAACTTCTAGAGCTTCAGCGTTAGATTTAAGGTTAGGAGCGAAACCACCTTCATCACCAACTGCAGTGCTGTAGCCTTTAGACTTAAGAACTTTAGCTAGGTTGTGGAATACTTCTGCACCGATACGTAGACCTTCTTTAAGAGTCTTAGCGCCAACAGGTTGGATCATGAACTCTTGGATGTCAACGTTGTTGTCTGCGTGCTCACCACCGTTGATGATGTTCATCATTGGTAGAGGCATAGAGAACTGACCTGCAGTGCCGTTTAGCTCAGCGATGTGCTCGTATAGAGGCATGCCTTTCGCAGCAGCAGCAGCTTTAGCGTTTGCTAGAGAAACAGCTAGGATAGCGTTAGCACCGAATTTAGATTTGTTTTCAGTGCCGTCTAGTTCGATCATTACTGCGTCGATTGCAGCTTGGTCTTTAGCGTCTTTGCCAACTAGAGCTTCAGCGATTGGGCCGTTTACAGCTTCAACTGCTTTAAGAACACCTTTACCTAGGAAACGTGCTTTGTCACCGTCACGTAGCTCAAGAGCTTCGCGAGAACCAGTAGATGCGCCAGATGGAGCTGCCGCCATACCTACGAAACCGCCTTCTAGGTGTACTTCAGCTTCTACAGTTGGGTTACCACGTGAGTCGATGATTTCACGACCTAGAACTTTAACGATCTTAGACATTAATGTTTCCTCTCGTTTCAAATATAAATGTCAATCTTAAAGGGCAGCAGCACAACCTTCGCCGCCGCCCGTATCCTTTTACTTCTCGAATTCGCCGCGTGCGTTTTGGCCCGCAGCCTTAACAAAACCTGCAAACAATGGATGTCCATCGCGAGGAGTCGAGGTGAATTCTGGGTGGAACTGAGCCGCTACAAACCATGGGTGAGCTGGGTTCTCAATCATTTCCACTAACTTCTTGTCCGCAGATAGACCTGATACTTTTAGGCCTGCTTTTTCGATTTGCGGACGAAGCACGTTATTCACTTCGTAACGGTGACGGTGACGTTCATGGATCGTCGCGCTACCGTACAGTTCACGAGCTTTAGTCCCTTTCTCTAGGTGACATAGCTGTGAACCAAGACGCATCGTACCGCCTAGGTCAGACTTTTCAGTACGCTCTTCTACGCTACCTGATTCGTCTACCCACTCTGTGATCAAACCTACCACAGGGTACTTCGTCTCTTTGTTAAATTCTGTTGAATGTGCACCTTCCATACCCGCAACGTTACGCGCGTATTCGATTAGTGCAACTTGCATACCCAAACAAATACCTAGGTAAGGCACGTTATTTTCACGTGCATATTGAGCCGCACGGATCTTGCCTTCAATACCACGATCGCCGAAGCCACCTGGTACTAGGATTGCGTCCAAACCTTCTAGAAGTTCAACGCCTTTTGTTTCGATATCTTGTGAGTCTACATACTTAATTGTGACGCTTAGGCGGTTTTTCAAGCCAGCGTGTTTAAGCGCTTCGTTCACAGATTTGTATGCATCTGGTAATTCAATGTATTTACCAACCATACCGATGGTTACTTCACCAGTAGGATTTGCTTCTTCGTAGATAACCTGTTCCCATTCAGAAAGGTCTGCTTCAGGAGCAGTAATACCAAAGCGAGCACACACAAGGTCATCTAGACCTTGAGATTTAATCAACTGAGGGATCTTGTAGATAGAGTCTACATCCTTCATTGAAATTACTGCTTTTTCTGGAACATTACAGAACAGTGCGATTTTTTTACGCTCATTCGCAGGAATAACGCGATCGCTACGGCAAACTAGGATGTCTGGCTGAATACCGATAGATAGAAGTTCTTTTACAGAGTGTTGCGTCGGCTTAGTTTTCACTTCGCCCGCTGCCGCTAGGTAAGGAACAAGTGTTAGGTGCATGAACATTGCGCGCTCACGGCCTAGCTCAACAGCTAGCTGACGAATCGCTTCCATAAATGGTAGTGATTCGATATCACCAACAGTACCGCCAACTTCAACGATAGCCACATCATGGCCTTCAGAACCTGCAATAACGCGATCTTTGATTGCGTTAGTGATATGAGGGATAACTTGAATAGTTGCGCCTAGGTAGTCACCACGACGTTCTTTACGAAGTACGTCGGCATAAACACGACCTGCAGTGAAGTTGTTACGCTTGGTCATCTTGGTACGGATGAAACGCTCGTAGTGACCAAGGTCAAGGTCAGTCTCTGCGCCATCTTCTGTAACGAACACTTCACCGTGCTGAGTAGGGCTCATTGTGCCCGGGTCAACGTTGATGTAAGGGTCAAGCTTCATCATAGTCACTTTAAGACCACGAGCTTCTAGAATAGCCGCAAGAGATGCTGCTGCAATACCTTTACCTAGAGAGGATACAACCCCGCCAGTAACAAAAATGTAATTTGTCGTCATGTTTAACCTGAAATTGGTTGAATGAGGGAAATGGAGTGCTTCTGGACGGGAGATAAATATACCAGAAGCTCCTTACCGCCACAACGTGAAATCTATCACACCGTAATTTTTTATTTTTTGCTTCAAATCAAAGTGAGCAAAGACAAACCAAAGTCCGTTTTCGTGTAACCAAACAAGCTGACCTTATATTATGTATTCTGCCAGTTTACCTCTGCCTCGATTCTTCTTGTTTTACTTCATCCCAAAAATGGTCAAGTTCTGATAAAGAACAATCTGTAAGTACTTTGCCTGACTGCTGGACCTTGCCTTCAACTTGTTTAAAACGTCGCGCAAACTTTACGTTTGCTTTTCCTAGTGCGACTTCTGGGTTTTTATCAAGGTGGCGAGCCAAATTGACAGTCGCAAATAGCAAATCACCGAGCTCCAACTCAACTTTCTCTTCATCGGGCTGAACTTGCAGTGCCTCTTCCATGACTTCGTCAATTTCTTCTCGTACTTTATCGACAACCGGGCCAAGTGAATCCCAATCAAACCCAAATTTTGCACATTTTTTCTGAATTTTTGTAGCACGAGAAAGTGCCGGCAAAGAGTTTGGTATTGAGTCTAGGATACTTTCTTCCGCTTTGCCTACTAGGGCTTTTTCTTTTGCTTTTTCCGCTTCCCAGTTCGCGTTAATTTCCTCGTCAGATTCAAACTCAACATCTGAAAAAACATGCGGGTGGCGACGAGTCAGTTTTTCGTTCACGGTTTCGACGACATCCGAAAAGTCGAACAGCTCTTGCTCTTTCGCTAGCTGACTGTAAAAAATCACCTGAAACAACAAATCCCCTAGCTCTTCTTTTAGATTGGGCCAATCTCGATTTTGAATCGCGTCCACCACCTCGTAGGTTTCTTCTATTGTATGCGGAACGATGGTGTCAAAGGTTTGTTTTAAGTCCCAAGGGCAACCGTTTTCTGGGTCACGCAACTTCGCCATGATTTGTTCTAATTGTTCAATTGGATGACTCATTTTTTGTTCCTTTAAACCTTTCTATTAAAGAAAAAGGTGAGCAGCCAAAACCACTCACCTTCTACATTATATTTTCTCAGCAGCTTTCACTAAGTAATTGTTACTTTGACAAGGCAACAAGTTTTCGCGACTCCTGAGCATAGCCTACTATGTGATGCCCCTGAGCCGGCACGTCGGAATAAGTGCAGCTAACGCAGATAAAAAGCCAAATATGACGCAAGTGTAACTCTGTAAATAGTTGAAGTTGTAGCTAGGCGACAAACAAACGAGACTCCTGAGCATGGTTCACCATGTGATGGAGCGAGTGCGTGCAGTCAACAACGCTACAACGATAACTATGACGAGAGTTTTAGCCGAGGCGTTTCACCGTCATGACATCCTTGATCTGTTCCACACGTTTCGAAACCCGCGAAAGCACCTCAATATTGGTGACTTCTAGGTCAAAGTCCATGATGGCAAGTTGACGTCTGTAATCGACTCGGTTCTTCATACTGGTCACTTTGATCTTTTCGTTGGCGAACAGTGTCGTAATGTCTTTGAGTAGACCACCTCGCTCCATCGCTTCAACACGGACGGTGAGGATGTATGACCCGACGAAGCCGCTGCCCCAGACAGTATCAATGATACGCTCTGGCGCATGATGGCGCAGTTCTTCTAACTGTTCACAGTCACTACGGTGTACTGAAATGCCGCGACCTTGCGTGATGTAACCACAGATATCATCACCTGGAATTGGCTGACAGCAACGTGCTAGATGTGTCATTAGGTTATCGACGCCTTCTACTACAACTGCGTCTTTTTTCGGTCGGCTTTGCGCGGGTGATTTATGCTCAGCTTCTTGCAGTTTTTCCAGTGCTTGCTGGTCTTCTTCCTCTGCCGTTGGCTTGTTAACTAACGCGTTAATATGGTTAATGATTTGGTTGATGCGCAAATCACCGCTACCTACACCAACATACAATTCATCTGGTGTTTTGACGTTAAACCGCTTGAGGGCGTAATGCTCTGCATCTTTTAACGTTGCGCCAATTTTGGCTAACTCATGCTCAAGGATTTCACGACCTGCTTCGAGGTTCTTCTCACGGCTTTGTTTTCGGAACCAGGCGTTAATTTTGGCACGCGCACGACCAGAATGAACGAAGCCTAATGATGGGTTTAACCAGTCACGTGATGGGTTAGGTTCTTTCTGAGTGATAATCTCGACTTGGTCACCCATATGTAATTTATGCGTGAACGGCACAATACGACCTCCGACTTTGGCACCGATACAACGGTGTCCCACTTCGGAGTGAATGTGATAGGCAAAATCTAGCGGCGTTGCCCCCATTGGCAAATCGACAACATCACCACGTGGTGTAAAGGCATAAACACGGTCATCAAAGACTTGGCTACGCAGCTCATCGAGCATTTCGCCAGAGTCAGACATTTCTTCTTGCCAATCCAATAGCTTACGCAGCCACGTGATTTTCTCATCATAACCGCTTCGGCTGCTTGCCCCTTCTTTATATTTCCAGTGCGCTGCAACCCCCAGTTCCGACTCTTCATGCATTTGCTTGGTACGAATCTGGATCTCGATGGTTTTGCCTTCTGGCCCTAGAATTACTGTATGGATCGATTGATAACCGTTTGGTTTAGGGTTAGCAACGTAGTCATCAAACTCGCTCGGTAGGTGCTTGTATTTGGTGTGAACTACGCCTAAAGCCGCATAACAATCTTGCAGTTTGTCTGCGATGATACGCACTGCTCGCACATCAAACAGCTCATCAAAGGCCAAACTCTTTTTCTGCATTTTTCGCCAAATGCTGTAGATGTGCTTAGGTCGACCACTCACTTCCGCATTGATGCCCGACACTTCCATTTCGTGCGTGAGGTCTTCAACAAAGTCTTTGATGTACTGTTCACGAACAATGCGTCGCTCAGAAAGCTGTTTGGCAATTTGTTTGTAAGTTTCCGGTTGTTGGTAGCGGAAAGCGTAATCTTCAATTTCCCATTTCAGCTGACCGATGCCTAATCGGTTTGCTAGCGGCGCATAGATGTTGGCACACTCTTTTGCCGCCGCACGTCGAACTTCATCTGGCGCTTTTTTAACTTCAATAAGATTACAAATTCGTTCCGCGAGCTTGATAACTACGCAGCGGAAGTCATCCACCATGGCAAGCAGCATACGGCGTACGTTATCTACCTGAGATGACGCTGCACTGCCTTCCATGTTGACGTTGAGTTGGCCAATAGCAGCCATTTCTTCAACGCCGTCGATTAATTTTATGATTTCTTTGCTGTATTTCTCTTCCAGAATTTCTCTGTTAAAAGCACCACTTGAAACCAAAGGAAACAGTTGAGCAGCCACTAAAGTGGCTTGATCCATAGACAAGGTGATCAAAATTTCGATCATTTCTCGTCCACGCCACAACAACAGCTCCGCTTGCTCGTTATCAGCTAATACCGTCTGGCAATCTCGATATACTTCGATTAAGCGTGAGGCTGTGTTTTTCTCTTGTCCTAGGCTAGCCACCCAGTTTTCGAGTTCAAACTGTTCATCTTGGTTTAAATGCGCGCTTCTTACCGCAACCATCTCATCATCCTAATTATTATATTCGTGTGGTTTGACTAACACCGTCCAGGTTAGTTCTTTTTACCGCGCGTACACGCTGGCTTTATGACCACCCACCACAAATAAGGGGTCAAAGTCCTAAAGTTAGGACTTTTCAAACAATGCCATCGATTCTAGATGACTGGTATGAGGGAACATGTCCAGCATACCTAATTTAGTTAATTTATAGCCTTGCTCTATCAAGCTTTGACTATCCCTAGCAAGGGTAGCAGGATTACAAGAAACATAAACTACACGCTGTGCGCCAAGCTCAGAAACTTGATCGATGATCCCACTCGCTCCCGCGCGTGCCGGGTCTAATAATACTTTATCAAACCGCTCTGCGGCCCAGGCTTGGCCTTCAAAATCTTGCTCAAGGTTAGCGTGATAAAATTGCGCGTTATTGATTTGGTTCAAAGATGCATTGTTTGTGGCTTTTTCTACCATCTCTGCAACACCCTCTACTCCAACCACGTACTTAGCTAATTTCGCAACTGGTAAACTAAAGTTGCCTAAACCACAGAACAAATCTAACACTCGGTCACTCTTTTGTGGGTCTAACCACTCAACCGCTTGTTTGACCATTTGTTGGTTTACACCTTGGTTTACTTGAATAAAGTTATTTGGTGCAAAAGGGATTTTCACTCCAACTTCTTGATAAAAAGGCATATCGCCTTCGATAAGGTCTAATTGTTCTGTCGATGGCATTAAGTACAACGATGCGCCATGACGTTTTGCCAACTCCGTTAGAGATTGAGTTTCACTCGTTGTCAGAGCGCTCAAGTGGCGCAGCGTAATACACGGACCATTATCACCAAGTACCAGCTCTACATGACCCAATTGTTCCGGCTTTTTGAACGCTTTTAGGGCTGAGTAAATCTCTGGCAGCAAAACATTCAGTTCCGGTGCCAGCACTGGGCAATCGGTCACTTGCGCAATTTGCTTACTCTGCTTTTTACGGAAACCAAAATGTAGCTGACGTGTTTTTTTATCAACAAACAAGCTCACTCTCGCACGGCGACGGTAGGCCTGCGAATATCCCAATAACGGGGCATCTAGTTCAATGTCACTGCCTGAAAATTTTCGCATTAGCTGACGCAACGTTTGCTGTTTGTACGTCAATTGTTGGTCATAATCTAGATGCTGCAAATCACAGCCACCGCACTCATTATAATGTGGGCAAAATGGCTCCACACGAGCTTCACTCGGCTTAAGGATTTTAATCAACTTACCGCGAGCGTATTTGCTCTTTTCTTCCACCAATTGAGTGACCACCTCCTCACCCGGCAGTGCTCCATCAATAAACAATGGCTTCTTTTTGAGGTAAGCAATGCCTGCGCCGTGGTGATCTAAACGCTCTACTTGCACTGCTTGGTGCCGAGTATTGAGTTGGGTTTTCTTTTTCGGTTGAAAGATGCGTGCCATGCTCTATGCCTGATTTATGTGTAATTGCTCTTCGGCTTCACTATTCTTGATTGCAGCCGTTGTGTGATTCGAGTGACTTGATTATGCTTACCGTTTATTCGGTGACGTCACTTCTTTGCTCAAGGCTTTATCGTGCGCTTGAGAAATAATGCGTTATTTTCCCATATCCAGACTCCGATGTAATTAGATAACATGACCAGATATGGCTTACGAGCACGTGTAATTACACTAACTCTCGCTCCCACTCTCATTATTGGTTTATTACTGAGCGGCTTTTTCTCATTTAACCGCTACCAAGACCTTGAGAAACAAGTTATCACCACTGGTAACAGCATTATTGAGCCGCTGGCGATTGCCAGTGAAACTCATCTACTATCAGAAAGCCGAGAGGCGGTACGTCGCTTGATAAGCTACGCGCACCGTAAAAACTCCAAACTGGTTCGTAGTATCGCGGTATTTGATGAACATCATGAGCTCTTTGTAACCTCTAACTTTCATCCTAATTTTGAAGCCTTGATGTTTCCCAAAGATAAACCGATCCCGCAACTGGGTAATTCGGAAATCTACGAAAACTCACTGATATTGCGTGTCCCCATTTTGTCAGAAGGTCACTACTTAGCGGAGTTGTCGAACGAAAGCCAAGGCACAAAAGCGATTGGTTACATCGCCGTCGAGTTAGATCTCTCCTCCTTGAGGCTGCAACAGTATCAAGAAGTCTTCTCTGCGTTTTTAGTTCTGGTTCTCGGTCTTGGCTTAGCAAGTGTGTTTGCTTCACGTCTAATGCACGATGTGACCCAACCTATCACCCACATGAAGAATGTCGTTGACCGCATTCGCCGCGGTCATCTGGATGTGCGTATCGAAGGCAAAATGCACGGGGAGTTAGACCAGCTAAAAAATGGCATCAACGCCATGGCGGTATCGTTATCAGAATATCACGTGGAGATGCAGCACAGTATAGACCAAGCCACGTCCGACTTACGTGAAACGCTTGAGCAGCTAGAAATTCAGAACGTTGAGCTGGATATCGCGAAGAAACGCGCGCAAGAAGCGGCCAGGGTTAAGTCAGAGTTCTTGGCGAACATGTCGCACGAGCTGCGTACTCCGCTCAATGGGGTGATTGGCTTTACTCGTCAAATGCTTAAAACGCAGCTTTCTAACAGCCAAACGGATTACCTACAGACGATTGAGAAATCGGCGAACAACTTGCTGAATATCATCAATGACATTCTCGACTTCTCGAAACTTGAAGCGGGTAAGCTGGCGCTGGAAAACATTCCTTTTGATTTCCGAGAAAGTTTAGAAGAGGTAATTAACCTACAAGCCACAAGTGCACATGAGAAAGGGTTAGAAATTACCCTAAAAGTGGACCCTAAAATTCCACCAGGTTTAGTTGGGGATCCACTACGTATCCAGCAAATTTTGACGAACTTAGTCGGTAACTCAATCAAATTTACCGAGCGAGGCAACATTGATGTTAGCGTAGAAATGCGCTCTCAATCAGGAGACTCCGTCGAACTGCAATTCATGGTGCGTGATACAGGTATTGGTATCTCTGAGCGTCAGCAAGCGCAGTTGTTCCAAGCCTTTAGCCAAGCAGATGCAAGTATTTCACGTCGTTACGGCGGTACTGGCCTTGGTCTGGTCATCACTCAGAAACTGGTGAGCCAGATGGGCGGCGAAATCAGTTTAACCAGCCGTCTACACCAAGGTTCAACCTTCTGGTTTACGGTGCGCTTGCACTCAACCGAGATGCCAATGAGCGAACTGATTGAAGTGGAACTTCTGACTGGGAAGCAGTTACTGCTGATTGAACCAAACATGCAAGCCGCATCCGTAACCCAACAGATTCTTAGTCAGGAGGGTATTTTAGTAACCTACCGCTCTTCGCTACCAAACAACGAAGAACAATATGATTATGTATTGTTGAATTTAGCGGCCAACCAGACTCACGATGCGGAAGTTATTACACCTTGGATAGAACAAGCGAAACGTATGGCTCCGAGTGTTCTCCTAGGGACACCGAGTACCGAATTAGCGCTTGCGGACCAAATAATGACAGAGCATCACGTCCAGTGCCTGACGAAGCCATTGTCTCGCCGTAAGTTGCTACAAAGCCTGATTAGCGAACATGTAGAATCGCCACCTGTATTAAGCGCTCCAATTACGCCAAGCGAAGGGGACCGTTTACCTCTCACTGTACTAGCAGTGGATGACAACCCTGCAAACTTGAAGCTGATCTCTGCACTGCTCCGCGAACGAGTAGAAACCGTCACCGCCTGTAGCAATGGCCAGCAAGCGGTGAACCTGGCGACAGAGAAAAAGTACGATTTAATCTTCATGGATATTCAAATGCCACAAATGGATGGGGTGACCGCTTGTAAGTACATTAAAGAGTTGGAGCTAAATAAAGACACGCCAGTGATTGCGGTAACGGCGCATGCCATGGCAGGGGAACGAGACCGCTTGCTCTCGGCAGGAATGGATGACTATTTGACCAAACCTATTGAAGAGCATGTGCTACAACAGGTTTTGGTTCACTGGAACCCAAATGCTTGTACAGAGAGCATTGGCAAAGTCGCCCCTTCATACGTTGATGAACCTGAAGGAAGCGCACCACAATCCGTTTCTTCGCCTCAGCAGGATGTGATTATTGATTGGCAAGCAGCCTTAAAACAGAGCGCGAATAAAGAGGATCTCGCTAAAGACATGCTGCGCATGTTGATTGAGTTCATCCCTGAAGTAGAAGCAGTCGTTGACCAAGCTCTGGAGCAAGAAGATATCTCCCGTGATGACCTAATTCATGTCATCCATAAGCTGCACGGCAGTAGTTCATATTGTGGCGTTCCAAGACTGAAGTCACTCTGTGCGACGCTTGAGCAAGCACTGCGCTCAGGGGTCAGTCTTGAGGAAGTTGAGCCTGAAATGTTCGAGCTGCAAGATGAAATGATTAAAGTAACAACAACCGCAAAGTTATACCTTGAACAGTGATCTATTGAAGAGAAACAAAAGCCAGAGCAAATGCTCTGGCTTTTTAGTATTTTGTTTAAGACTTACAAACTAGGATTCAAAAATAACCGTCGCCACAGCGTAATGACGCTCATCGGAAATGGACAGGTGAATGTGGTTAACGCCCATCGCATCCGCTATTTGCTTGGCTGTGCCCGTCAATGCGAGCACTGGTTTTCCAAGCGCATCGTTCGAGATGGAAAAATCGTGAAACGTGACCCCTTTTGCTATCCCTGTTCCCAATGCTTTTGAGGCCGCTTCTTTGACTGCAAAGCGCTTAGCAAGATAACGGCCTTGCAGCTTAAGCTGTGAGAATTTGGCCATTTCTTCTTCTGAAAGAATCCGCTGAGCAAAAGGTTCACCACTACGAGCTAACGCTTTTTCAATACGCTCAATTTCTGCAATGTCGGTCCCTAACCCTATAATCGCCATCTAGATAGCCCTATGACTGGCGAGCCTCAATCATCAGTGCTTTCATGTCAGCAACCGCTTTATTTAAACCATCAAATACTGCGCGACCAATGATTGAGTGACCAATGTTGAGTTCGTAAATTTCTGGTAATGCAGCAATTGGTGCGACATTGTGATAAGTCAGGCCATGCCCGGCATTAACAATAATACCTAGATCATGTGCATAACTCGCACCAGCGGCAATCTTCTTCAGTTCAGCTTGCTGTTCGTCTTCTGTCGTCGCATCTGCATAGTGGCCAGTATGTAGCTCAATAAACGGAGCGCCACACTTTTTCGCAGCTTCAATCTGTTGACGGTCAGCATCAATAAATAGCGAAACTTTAATGCCTGCATCTGTCAGCTTTTTCGTCGCAGCTTTAATTTTTTCTAGCTGCCCTACTACATCTAAGCCACCTTCCGTCGTCAGTTCTTCACGCTTTTCAGGCACTAAACACACAAACTCTGGTTTAGTTTGCAGCGCAATATCAACCATTTCGTCAGTCACTGCCATCTCTAGATTCATACGCGTTTGAATGGTTTCACGCAGAATACGTACATCACGATCCAAAATATGGCGACGGTCTTCACGTAAGTGGATAGTGATACCGTCCGCGCCTGCACGCTCAGCAATTTCAGCAGCGTGAACAGGATCTGGGTATTTTGTACCACGTGCATTACGTAGAGTGGCAATATGGTCGATATTGACGCCTAAATAAATTGAGCTCATTTTCCGTTACTCCGTGCTCTGGGGGTCTGAATGAAAAATTCACGACTTTTTAAAGGTTTGCCGCCAAGATACGGCTTTAAGGCTATACGTGTAAAGCGTTTTGCCGCTTTTAGCTGCTCTTTAGTGACGAACCGCCGCTCACTGATAGCAATCAGTTCATTCCCTAAAAACGTGAGGTTATCGCGCCTAACCGAAGCAATAAACCCTTTCTGTTCCCGGTAACGATAGGTCATTTCTGGATCGACGGGCTCGCCGGTACCTGCACAATGCAAAAAATCCACGCCATACCCCATCGCAGACAGCAAGGCTAACTCAAAACGACGCAGTGCAGGCTCAGGGTTCTCGTTGTGCGCCAACTCGGTTAACGCATGCAAATAATCATGAAATAGTGCTGGCATCGGCACTTCAGCCATCAAAATACGGCCAATCAGTTCATTGACGTACATGGCTGAGTAGAGATTAATGCCCGTTAACGGCAAACCTAGACTTATCGGCTCGGCTTGACGCAAAGTTTTCATTGAGCCTTTCCCCGACCATTTAAGTAATAGCGGGGTAAAAGGTTGCAATGCGCCTTTTAAGTTCGAACGCTTACTGCGCGCGCCTTTGGCCATTAAAGTCATTCGGCCATATTCCTCACTAAATACATCAAGGATTAAGCTCGATTCACTGTAAGGGCGTCGGTGCAATACAAAACAGCGCTGTAAACCTTCGGAAGACAGATTACTCATCTAAGTCATTGTGCCTAAAAAGTGTGAAATAAAAAATAAGGAGCCAAGCGGCTCCTTATTTTAATCGATACTGATTTTTCATCGATGTTGGAGCGAAGCACCTTCGCAGCCAAGATTATAAATCGTCTATATAACCCAACGATCGCAACGCTCGTTCGTCGTCTGCCCAGCCAGATTTCACTTTTACCCAAGTTTCTAGGTAAACCTTACGACCGAACAATTCTTCCATATCTAAACGCGCTTCGCGACCAATGGTTTTAATCTTCTCGCCGCCTTTGCCAATCACCATTTTCTTCTGGCCATTACGCTCAACAAGAATCAAGGCATTGATGTGGAAACCGTCGGTTTCTGGGTTGTAATCAAAACGTTCAATCTCAACCGTTACTGAGTATGGCAGCTCTTCACCAGTAAAGCGCATCAGCTTTTCACGCACAATCTCAGACGCCATAAAACGCTGAGAACGGTCAGTCACGTATTCTTCTGGGAAGTGATGCGTTGCTTTAGGTAAGTGATTACGCACGTGCTTACGCAGTACGTCAATGTTCTTACCTTGCTTGGCAGAGATTGGCACAACATCCACGAAGTCCATCTTCTTAGACATCTCCGCCATGTGTAGCATCACGTCGTTACGATCTTGTACGTTGTCGACTTTGTTTACACAAAGCACAACTGGGAAGTTCGATTTTTGAAGTTTGGTCAGCACCATCTCATCATCTTTAGTCCAATGCGTACCATCGACTAAGAAGAACACAAGGTTTACATCACTCAATGACGAGTTAGCTGCACGGTTCATCAAACGGTTGATCGCACGCTTTTCTTCAATGTGAAGTCCAGGCGTGTCGACGTAAATCGCTTGGTAATCGCCGTCCGTATCCACACCCATAATACGGTGGCGTGTCGTTTGCGGCTTACGAGAGGTGATCGAAATCTTCTGACCCAAAATCTTGTTCAAAAGTGTCGACTTACCTACGTTTGGACGACCAACAATAGCAATAAAGCCACAGTGTTGGTTTTCTGGCGAGCTTGGCTCACCCTGTGATGCGAAAAACGCATCGATATCGAATTCGTTATCAGCCATTTGTTAATTGCTCAAGTGCTGTTTCAGCAGCCGCTTGTTCTGCCTTGCGGCGGCTGGTGCCTTTACCGATTACAGGCTTATCCACACCTGCTACTTCACACTCAACCGTGAACTCTTGGTTGTGCGCTTCACCTTTAATATTAGTCACTGTGTAGACAGGCAGCGGTTTTCTTCTGCCTTGTAGGAACTCTTGTAGGCGAGTTTTCGGATCTTTCTGTGAAACGCCTGGTTTAATGGCTTCAAGGCGTGACTGATACCAACTCAGTACAATGCCTCGCACAACTTCAAGATCACTGTCTAGGTAAATTGCGCCAATAATGGCTTCAACCGCATCGGCTAAAATAGAGTCTCGGCGAAAACCGCCACTCTTCAATTCACCTGGACCTAATTTTAAATAATCTCCTAGATCGAATTCACGACCCAGTTCCGCCAATGTATGTCCGCGAACCAAAGTAGCACGCATGCGGCTCATGTCACCTTCGTTCACTTTTGGGAAACGATGGTACAGATCATCAGCGATGACAAAACTTAAAATTGAATCGCCCAGAAACTCAAGACGTTCATTGTGCTTACTGTTGGCGCTGCGGTGCGTCAGCGCCAAATTGATAAGCCCGGCATCTTGAAACTGGTAGCCGAGCTTTCTCTCTAGTTTATCAATTGGAGAATTCATACTCTCTCGATATTTGAATGGTTAGTGAATGCCACCGATGCGGTTAAAACGCACACCAGTTGGAATCCATGAAGGTAGAACACTATCTGCGCCACGATCAAACTCGAAGCTGATCCAGATCGCGACAGCTTTACCGACTAAGTTTGCTTCTGGAACAAAGCCCCAGTAACGGCTGTCAGCACTGTTGTCACGGTTATCACCCATCACAAAATACTGACCTTGTGGTACAACCCACTCTGTCGTTCCGCTGCGTGGGAAATATTGCTCCACGCGGTTACGCACAAGAGGGTTAACCAAAATATTGTGCTCAACGTTACCCAATTTTTCATCCAGTTGGATCATTGGAATACCGTTCGAGCTAAACTGACTTTCTTCAACATTGCTCAGTTTAACTGGCTTACATGCCGATTCGCCTAGGCTTTGCACGCAAAGCTGCTTATCACTTGAATAACGCACGATATCACCAGGTAAACCAACTACACGCTTAATGTAGTCCACACTTGGTTGTGGTGGGTATTTGAATACCACGATATCACCACGCTCAGGCTTACCAGTTTCCACTAGCTGAGTACGCCATACTGGGTCTTTTAGACCGTACGCGTACTTCTCAACTAAAATGAAATCGCCAACTAGCAAGGTAGGCATCATTGAGCCTGATGGGATTTGAAATGGTTCGTAGATAAAAGAACGTAATACTAAAACGAACGCGATCACAGGAAAAATAGAGACGCTATTTTCAACCCACCAAGGCTGACGCTCTACTTTTTGCAAGGTCACTGCATCCAA
The DNA here is from genome assembly GCF_033338775.1 of Vibrio sp. Vb1018. Lineage (NCBI taxonomy): Bacteria > Pseudomonadati > Pseudomonadota > Gammaproteobacteria > Vibrionales > Vibrionaceae > Vibrio > Vibrio sp. Vb1018. The sequence goes on along the minus strand of NZ_JAWOTI010000014.1, from coordinate 44,605 downwards.
ACCATTAGACGTCTGAGCTTGAATCTCAGCCAGTTTTTCCTGACGCTTTTTCGCGAAAACCAGCTTTTCCAATAGCCAAACCACGCCAGTTACCAAAGTCGCAATAACCAACATCAGTGAGAATGTATTCGCCATTAAATTCCCTTATCTAAAAATACGAAAGTGAAAGAGCCGAAACCCTTTCACTTATTTTAATATCTAACGTCTTAAGACCGACAAGTGTGAGACAAAGTTCAACTTTAGTCTTTACCTACGTGAAGGATGGCTAGGAACGCTTCTTGAGGCAGCTCAACGTTACCGATCTGCTTCATGCGTTTCTTACCTTCTTTCTGTTTCTTCAGAAGTTTCTTCTTACGACTTACGTCACCGCCGTAACATTTCGCAATAACGTTCTTACGCAACTGTTTTACCGTTGAACGAGCGATAATGTGGTTACCAATTGCCGCTTGGATTGCGATATCAAACATTTGGCGAGGGATGAATTCTTTCATCTTCTCTACCAACTGACGACCGCGAGTCTGAGACTGATCTTTGTGTGTAATCATCGCCAATGCATCAACAGTATCACCGTTAAGAAGAACGTCTACACGTACCATGTTCGAAGCTTCAAAACGCTGGAAGTTGTAATCCAAAGATGCGTAACCGCGTGATGTTGATTTCAGACGATCGAAGAAATCCAGTACCACTTCAGCCATTGGAATATCGTAAGTCACAGCGACTTGGTTACCGTGGTAAACCATATCAACTTGACTGCCTCGCTTTTCAACACACAGGGTGATTACGTTACCGAGGTACTCTGAAGGCACAAGGATATTACAACGTGCAATCGGTTCACGAATTTCTTCAATATCATTGATCGCTGGTAGTTTTGCTGGGCTATCAACATACAGCAGATCGCCATCCGTCTTCTCAACTTCGTAAACTACCGTTGGTGCTGTGGTGATAAGATCCAAGTCGTATTCACGCTCTAGACGCTCTTGGATGATTTCCATGTGCAACATGCCAAGGAAACCACAACGGAAACCAAAGCCAAGTGCCGCAGAGTTTTCTGGCTCGTAGAATAGCGATGCGTCGTTAAGGCTTAGTTTGCCTAGTGCGTCACGGAAGTTCTCGTAATCGTCAGAAGATACAGGGAACAGACCTGCGTAAACCTGAGGTTTAACTTTCTTAAAGCCTGGTAGCGGTTTATCACAACCATTCTTCGCTAGAGTCAGCGTATCACCAACAGGAGCACCAAGAATGTCTTTGATGCCACAAACAACCCAACCTACTTCACCAGTACGAAGGGTATCGGTATCTACTTGTTTTGGCGTAAAGATACCAAGGCGGTCTACACCCCAAACTTGGCCCGTACTCATCACTTTGATCTTATCGTTCTTCTTCAGTTCGCCGTTTTTAATACGCACTAGAGAAACAACGCCAAGGTAGTTATCAAACCATGAGTCAATGATCAGCGCTTGTAGTGGCGCATCTGGATCACCTTCCGGTGCTGGAATCGCTGACACAATGTTCTCTAGAACGTCGTCAACACCGATGCCTGTCTTCGCAGAACAGCGAGTTGCTTCCATTGCATCGATACCAACGATTTCTTCAATTTCTTCCGCTACACGCTCAGGATCAGCTGCAGGTAGGTCAATCTTGTTTAAGATTGGCACAACCTCTAGATCCATTTCGATCGCGGTGTAACAGTTAGCCAGTGTTTGAGCCTCAACACCTTGACCCGCATCCACAACCAATAGCGCACCTTCACAAGCCGCTAGAGAACGTGATACTTCATATGCAAAGTCAACGTGCCCCGGAGTATCGATGAAGTTCAGCTGATACGTCTCACCGTCTTTAGCGGTGTAGTTTAGCGTCACACTCTGAGATTTGATGGTGATGCCACGCTCACGTTCAAGATCCATAGAATCCAGAACCTGTGCGGCCATTTCACGATCGGTTAACCCGCCACAAACTTGGATTAGACGGTCTGATAGGGTCGACTTACCATGGTCGATGTGGGCGATAATCGAAAAGTTACGAATGTGCTTCATAGATTTAGGGTGACTAACTCTTTACAAATAGGGACAGTAAGAAACGCCATCTACTGACGGCATTTCAATCAAGTTGGCAGATTCTACCGAATTTCGTTAACGGGCGCACGTAATTTAAAGTACATACCCAAATAACCTTTAGTGGAGGGGGACAGCACTTACTGGATTGGCTCTCCAAGTACCCGAACGAGGGTAACTTGGCGCTTGGATTCATCTTCTAACGGACGAGAAACACGTTTTGCGATCCACATTCCACCAGCGGCAAACAATACCGATGCCAATATGATGATGCCTTCCCCGCCGGCTGTCAGCGGCGCTAATAGGAAGTGACCAAACATCGCACCGATAATCAAACCAAACAATGGCAGTAAATAAACCGCCATTGCTGATTTTATTAGGCTCGACTCAGGAAAACCAATCTCGACGACTTGACCTATTTTCACCGATTTATCCGTGCGCAGGTGCCAAGATAAACTCTTGTTACCAATGGCTTTAGTAACAACGCCCGTTCCACAGCTTTTCTGTGAAGAGCAACTACTGCAACTGGTCTGCTGTTCGCAACTTAAATCAATTTCGTATTGCTTGCCGCGACGATGCACGTCTGTCACGGTAGCCAACGCGGTCATCATTGTTATTTACTCTTTGTTACATTAAATGTGACAGATTGGGCTATACGCTGTGCTGTGGTCGGTGGAATGTCTCCTACAACAGAGATTTCATGTTGACCGCTCACAAAACTGTGTAGCGTTCTTCTGCCTTGGCGAACCAACTGCCCTTTTAACGAATGCTCATCCTTGTTTGCTACGTAAACAGAGAAGCTAAACAGACCATCAGAATACAGCTGGCTCTCCACCATTTGGTTAGTAACGGCCATACGATAGCGGTTGAGCTCGTTCGGCTCGAAACCCTCAGGGATCCAACCAACCTGCCAATTACTGGTCCCAATATCGCCTTTTGGCATGGTGAGAACAGCAGGTAATTGAACATCTTGCAGGCCACTCATTAACTCTGCGATTTTTGGGTTTACCGTGTAAGAAATAGTGCGATATTGTTCAAGCATTTCACCATCGCGGTCCACAAGGTCGGCACGTAACGGCAATTTACTCTTTTCATCGATCCATAGTACGTATGAATAGCGCAGACCGTCTTTAGGAACAATACGCAGCACTTGTGTTGCCACACCAGCTTCACGAGCTCTACCCACTTTTACATAGTCGTAATACAAGTTTAGCTCATCGATATTGGTGTTGAGCATAGGCATAGTCGGAGCGACCATTTTACCTGACTCGATGGTGAACGGTTCTAAACCCGTTTCGATATAACTTACTTCAGTTCCGCGACGAATCACTTCACGCACTGGGCCACTTAAGTAGACAAGATGAGCATATTGATCGTCACCATGCGTGGCATGACGATACAGCAACGGCTCAATGCTGTTCTTTTTGATAAGGATATAAGAGAGTTCGTAACTTAAATTCTTACTCGCCTCGCTCATTTGATGCAATAAAGCCTCCGCTGGCTTATCACCAGCAAAGGCTTGAGAAGACATCATACTGAACAGAGCGCAAGCGCTGATCAGAAATTTTTTCATTCAATATCCGGATTCAGATTTGCATCTTGTTGAGATGCATCACTGTTAATTCGTAACTGCAATTCGTAGTCTCGCAGCATAGCATGAACACGCTTGCGCTGCTCTTGCATATTTGCCTCGCCTACAGAACGTTCTACAGACTCACGAGTCAAACTCACTGGTTCTGCGCTGCCAGCAAACGGAACCGTCTGCAATACAGGTAATTGATCTGTTTGCGGCGACATTGAATCGCTACCACCGTACTGCTGTACACCTAAAATAACAACAAGCGATACACATGCAGCAACAGCAACTTGACCAAACTGCGTCAACCAACCTGGCAACTGACGTTTTGCTTTTTGCGGTTCTGGTTGCGACTCTTTTGGCGTATCCGCAATTGAGATAACATTTGCACTGTGCGAATCAAACGCACGGTGTGCAGGTTCATCTTCTAACGCTAACGCCACGCTTTCAGCAATATTCCACTCAGGTTTTGCTGGCGCTTCGCCTCGCATCACATCACCAATCAGGTGATAGTTCTGCCAAGCATCACGGCTCTCTTGGTCTTGCTCTAACTCTTGAATTAAAGCCTTATCGACCAATTCTCCATCCATGAGAGCTGAAAGTTTTTCTTTGTCAGCCATTATTTTCACCATAGTTATTACTTGTACTAGCGTTGCAAAAGAGGTCTGATTTTCTTTTCCACCGCCTCACGAGCACGGAAGATACGCGATCGTACCGTTCCTACCGGGCAATCCATCACTTCTGCAATTTCTTCATAACTCAAGCCATCGAGCTCTCGTAATGTCATTGCGGTTTTTAAATCTTCAGGTAAAGCTTCGATTGCACTGAACACCACCCGTTGCAATTCTTTGGACAACGTTAAGTTCTCAGGGTTCGATATTTCTTTAAGTGCACTACCTGTTTCGTAAAATTCAGCATCTTCAGCATCGACATCTGTCGCTGGAGGTCTACGCCCTTGAGCAACAATGTGATTTTTCGCAGTATTCACTGCAATGCGATACAGCCACGTATAAAACGCACTTTCCCCACGAAAGCTAGGGATAGCTCGGTAAGCTTTAATAAACGCTTCTTGTGCTACATCTGGTACATCGCCAGGATTACTAACGTATCTGGAAATAAGATTACATACCTTATTCTGGTACTTTGTTACCAACAGGTTGAATGCTTGCTTATCGCCATTCTGAACTCGCTCAATCAATACTTGATCGGTCAGCTGCTCGTTCATTCGAGCGGATACTCCTATTTGTTATGCCCCTACTCTTCTCAGATATGGGTACTAATTATGCAAAACGTAGTATTGACACCACTGCTTACTTGAGCACTATTGTGACCCTAACGTGAATGAGAAAGTTCCATGGTTTCTCAAGTTTTTTGTCATTGTTTTTTCACAGTGTGATGTCTGTACCCAAATGACCACCGCTGCCTGACTTTAGTCTAAGTTTGACAAGCGAGCATCTTGGAGGGAAATGGGTATAATGAATGATCTCTGTCCCAGATTGTGCTGGGTCGAGCATGGAAAAGCAATGGCATTGACAAACTATTACTTTTCATTTGCATGGCTAATGGCTATCTGAACACCGCGTTACAAATTATAACTTAGGAAGCATGCTCATGCTCTGCATGAAAAAGAAGAGTGGCTCAGTCACCGCCGTAACACGGACGTCGATAGGTCTCCCAACTTAGCCCTTAGCGACAGATGTCGCGATAATGGAATGCACATGGTGTGCAAATAATACACAAGGTAACTTTGTTACCTTAGCTTGGGATTATAAAAGTTATATGAACACAAATCGTGAACATGAGTGTGATGTATTAGTGGTAGGGAGTGGCGCGGCAGGTTTGTCGTTGGCTTTGCGCGTTGCTAACCACTGTAAGGTGATGGTGCTGAGTAAAGGACCACGCAGCGAAGGGGCAACCTACTATGCTCAAGGCGGTATCGCTGCCGTATTTGATGAGTCAGACACCATTGATTCACACGTTGAAGACACGCAAATCGCCGGGGATGGTATTTGCGATGAGGAGACCGTAAGGTTCATTGCTGAGCATTCAAAAGAGTGTGTACAGTGGTTGATTGACGGTGGTGTCCCATTTGATCGTGAAGAAGATGACTCTGACGATGAACCTCGCTACCACTTAACTCGTGAAGGTGGTCATAGCCGTCGTCGTATTCTTCACGCGGCAGATGCGACAGGTATGGCGATGCAAACCTCCCTGCAAGATAACGCTCATAACCATCCAAACATTCATGTTCTCGAACGTCACAATGCTCTGGACTTAATCACCGAAGACAAAATTGGCGGTGATAAAAACAAAGTTATCGGTGCTTATATTTGGAACCGCAACGAAGAGCATGTCGAAACCGTGCGAGCCAAATTTGTGGTTCTCGCTACAGGTGGTGCTTCAAAGGTTTATCAATACACCTCTAACCCAGATGTGTCGTCTGGTGATGGTATTGCGATTGCTTGGCGTGCAGGGTGTCGTGTGGCGAATATGGAATTTAACCAGTTCCACCCTACGTGTTTATATCACCCAGAAGCACGTAACTTCTTGCTGACTGAAGCGTTGCGTGGCGAAGGTGCTTACCTGCGTCGTCCAGATGGCTCTCGCTTTATGCCGGATTTCGATGAACGTAAAGAGCTTGCTCCGCGTGACGTCGTGGCTCGTGCTATCGACTTCGAAATGAAGCGTTTAGGTGCCGACTGTATGTATCTCGACATCAGCCATAAGCCTGCTGACTTTATTACGAAACACTTCCCAACCATTTATTCACGTTTGATGGACTTGGGCATTGACATGACTAAAGAGCCAATCCCAATCGTACCTGCTGCACACTACACTTGTGGCGGTGTCATGGTGGATAGAAATGGCTGCACCGATCTGAAAAATTTGTATGCGATTGGTGAAGTTAGCTACACCGGCCTGCACGGTGCTAACCGCATGGCATCAAACTCACTTCTCGAATGCGTGGTTTATGCTTGGTCTGCGGCAAAAGATATTCTAAAACATCACACTAACGTTGAGCTACCCTCACAGGTGCCATGTTGGGATGAAAGTAAAGTAACCAATAGTGATGAAGAAGTGATCATTCAGCACAACTGGCACGAGCTTCGTCTGTTTATGTGGGACTACATGGGCATTGTGCGAACTGACAAGCGTTTAGAGCGCGCCTTACGCCGTATCCAACTGTTGCAACAAGAAACACACGAGTACTACAGCAATTTCCGAGTGTCGAACAACTTATTAGAACTGCGTAACCTTTTACAAGTAGCAGAGTTGATGGTTCGTTGTGCGATGCAGCGTAAAGAGAGTCGAGGTTTGCACTACACGCTTGACTATCCGAACCAACTGGAAAACAGCGGACCAACGATTTTGGTTCCAGCTAAACAGCTTTAACTTTACCAATTAAACTATTACATCAGCAGGGAGCATTAGCTCCCTGTTTCATTTCCCATTGGCGTAATACCAAAGATAATTGACGATACTGCTCATCGTCACAGCTATCACGCCAAATCGTAACACTACGGCCAGATTGCAATTGGAATGTTATCTTGAATGGTGATGCCGATGTATCAACTCGCTGTAAATGACCCTTTTCGGACTCAATATCTTCCGAGTATTCGCCATACTCAAGGGCATCAAACCTAACCGAGCCATCGCAGTGCACATACCAATGCCCATGACTTGTAGGTTGAACAAGGCCTTGGCTTGAGAGAGCCTTAACAATCAGTAATAACAAATAAGTCGATAATACGAGCGGAATGCTAGAGAAGATAACAGCCCAAGTCATCAATAAGAAAAGTACAACATTGAAGACTCGGGCAGTCAGAGAGGGAGAAGCAGTAAAATTAACGAACTTTGCTGAGGTTATGGGCGACAATTTTATCAACCATTGCTGCATGACCTAAATTTTCGCTACGGCCATGCCCCATTACCCAAGTAAACAGATCAGGATCATCGCATTCAAGTAAAGAAACAAAGTCACGCTGCTCTTGTTCACTCAGAGTATCAAAGCACTCTTCAAAAAACGGCATAATTACTACGTCAAGCTCAAGCATGCCTCGACGACAAGCCCATTTAATACGCGCTTTTTCTTCCGGAGTGTACATTCACTATTCCTTCATAGATGTCTTGTTGTTAGTGCGGAGTGTAACAAGGGATGTGCTACGTCACTAGTGTGCGGGTCACAATACGATAGTGAAAGCAGACAAATGTTGATTCGTAAATCGCTCCCCTAGTATCTCAAGGTTATTTGGGTATAACATAGCGGAAAAATATCTTCAAAAGGCATTGTAATTATGGAATGGCAAACTCGTTTTTCAGCATTACCTCTCTCAACTCAAGACGCACTTCCAGAGTTATCTATCTCACTGCTGGATAACTTCGGCATGATCACCATGATCGGTGATGATAAAAAATCATACTTACAAGGTCAGGTTACCTGCGATGTTGTTTCTTTAGAACAAGACCAATCAACACTGGGCGCACATTGTGATGCGAAAGGAAAAGTGTGGAGCGTGTTCCGCCTTTTCCATCATCATGATGGCTACGGCATGATCCAACCAAAATCGGCGATTGACGTAGAACTTAATGAAATAAAGAAATACGCTATTTTCTCTAAAGTAACGATTGAAGCTTCTGATGACGTTATCTTAGGTGTTGCTGGCGTCAAAGCCGACGAATTCATTTCAACAATGAGCAAGACAACTGGCAGCGTTCGCCCAGTTGACGGTGGCACAGCAGTGCAAGTTGCACAAGATCGCTGGTTACTGATATTAAGTGCGCCAGAAGCACAGCAAATCGTTGAAACTACCGACGCTGTCTTTACGACAAATGAGCTTTGGAATCGTTTCGATATTGAGGCAGGTTTACCATTTGTCTCTGCATCCGCGCAGAATGCTCACATTCCACAAGCACTTAACGTACAAGCTTTAGGAGGCATAAGCTTCACAAAGGGCTGCTACACGGGACAAGAAACGGTAGCACGAGCGAAGTATCGCGGTACCAATAAACGTGCGATGTATATCGTAAAAGGTGCAACTTCTGCTCCATTCAGTGACGAACCAATTGAGCTCGAACGCAGCGTAGGTGAAAACTGGCGTTCAGTAGGTGCTTTATTAAATCACTACCAGTTCAGTGACAATCACGCGATTGGCCTGATCGTGCTGCCTAATAATCTCGATGAGGACACTCGTCTTCGTTTGGTTGCGCAACCAGAATGTGAATGGACAATCGAATCACTGCCTTACAGTCTTGATGATGAGTAATACAATCAATACTCCTTTGATGCAATTTCTCACAGACCAACACATTCCGTTTCGTCTGTTACCGCATCAAAGACCAGCAACCACCATTGAGGATGCCGCGCACCAACGCGGCATTCGCCCCTCTCAAATGGTGAAAGCAATCTTGCTACGAGACATGGGTAATCAATATGCACTCGCCTGTGCGCCAGGTGATCGTAGCGTTGATCCCAAAAAAGTGCGCTCGTTACTGAAATGTCGCCGGATGACTTGTGTTGATCAAGCCGATGTTGAGTCCATCACTGGTTACAAAATTGGTACTGTCACTCCTCTGCTACTAAAACGTCATATGCCAATCGTGTTCGACCCTAGCTTACTAGAAGAACAGGAAGTCACGATCAGCAGTGGCGATCGCATGGCTGGACTGGCGCTTTCTATCCAAGATCTTATCCAATTGTGTCAGCCGACCGTAGCTGAGATCTGTCGTTAATCGTCTAAAAACAATGTAATGACACGTAGTGTTTCTATCACTGCGTGATCTCGCTCATATCTACAAAAATAGACATGAGAATTTTTAATCACATATAAAACATAAATAGTCACAAAGATAAAACTCGTATATGCTGAATTTGTTGGTTAAGTTTCAAACAAGCACTTAACCAATATAAAGTGAGTCAGCTAGCTGAGTGACAGCATTCATGCAGTTAGTTATCCACTTTTGTGTAATGCATCTGTGACTATTCGCCCGCTGAAGCGGGCTTTTTTTTACGTGGAACTTTTTCTCTTTCATTTCCTCTAATCGTTAGAACGCAAAGTGTGTTGCGCGAGGCACGACCTTAATAGAAACAACTAGCAAACAACCGTTTTCGTTCTATTCTTAATTCTGTAACAAAACTATTGCTTAATGCGTCACGTAAAAAGGAGTGTATTGGCGTAAGGGTTCCTTTAGAGAGGTTATTTTTGGGGTAATCCTCACGCTATTTAAGAGATGACACTGTCAAATTGTCTAAGACAACACAATTCTCTGACGCAACATCCTACATCTGTATTTAATACTATTGCTGTCACAATAATTTTCGCGTCCAGAACGTAGAATACCTAGGCTAGGTTAGATAAAAGGAAAGTAAATATGAGACTGTTTAAGCGCTATACACCAAGTATGATTGCTAAACATATAAGTCGTCTTTTTAAAGGAAGAATTTATATTTACGGGGTCGGTAGATTCGAGTTTGATAACGGTAAGTTAATACTGCCGGAGAAAGCAGAGCAACGCCATTTCCGAGCGGTCAAAGAGATCAATCAAGAAATAATGAAACTCCGATGCGCATATGCTTAGCAAAATGTTGATAAAACAAAGGCTGGATTAACCAGCCTTTTGTGTATTTGAAGTTTGCTTTGCACTTACTGACGCGCCAGATCCGGCAAGTGTCCCTTTAAACCAAGCGCGCGCTTCATGATCTCATCTTTCGCTCCCGGCAGTTGCCCCGCTAAACTCAAGCCAATGCCACGAACAAGCTTTTTAGCAGGGTTCTCGCCAGAGAACAAATCTCGAAACCCTTGCATAGTAGCGATCATCTTTGCCGCTTCCGCTTTTCGCCAACGCTCGTAGCTTCTTAGGTTGCGTTTACTGCCGATATCTTGCCCCTGCTTCCAAAGTGCTAACACCTCTTGAGCAAGACTGGCCGCATCTAATAAACCTAAATTCACACCCTGCCCCGCTAATGGGTGAATGGTATGGGCCGCATCACCAACCAGCGCGACTCGCTCGACGACAAAATCTCGCGCATAGCGCATTTTCAAAGGAAACGCAGCACGCTCTCCCACTACTTCACATAGACCAAGTCGAGCATCAAACTCACTCGTCAACGCTTTATTGAAATCATGTTCACTCATCGCCACTAACTGCTCTGCTCGATTTGGCTCCGTGGACCAAACAATAGAGCACATATCTGGTTGCGACATTGGCAAAAATGCCAACGGTCCGTGAGGAGTAAATATCTGGCGCGCAATGCTGTTGTGTGGCATAGCAGTTTTGACATTCGCGACCAAAGCATGATGACCATAGTCCCAATGCGTTAATGGAATATCCATTTGATGGCGAAGCCACGAATTCGCCCCATCGGCTCCGACCACTAATTTAGCGGTCATGGCTTGGCCATTATCGAGCGTCAGCCAGCTTTCTTGCTCACCGACCGCGAGAGTCGCGCAACGTGCGGGCATAAACATCGTGACGTTATCGAGCTTTTGGACTTGTTCAAGCAGCGCAAGTTGAATCACACGATTCTCAACAATATGCCCTAAATCAGGTTGTGCCATACTTTGTGCATTAAATTCAATGCTGGCAAAGCTATCTTGTTCCCATACTTCCATGCCATGGTAAGGTGAAGCTCGGCGCTGTTCTATGCCCTGCCAAGCACCAAGTTTACGCAAAATCGTCTCACTAGAGCGGCTCAGCGCAGACACACGAACATCGGGTAATTCTTTCAACGAATCATCTGGCACTTTACCTTCAATAACGGCGACACGCAGATCACTGTCTTTGAACGCGGCAGCAAGTGCCAACCCAACCATCCCTCCGCCGATGATGGCGATATCTACACTTTGCATCATTGCTTTTTATTACCTAATTCAGTGCGGCCGTTCATCGTTTTACCAAGCCAAGTGTATGGCGTAGTAGCGGCTGCTTAAAAATAGAAAGGTTATCCATCGCTGCTAAGGCAGTATTTCGGCCAATTCGCATCGCGGGTAAATCATTTGAAAAAACATGCACTAAGGCACTGGTTAGCCAAATAGTTTCGCTTCGATCTGCTTCTCTACGTTGACTAAAGCGCATCAGGCCTTGATAAAGACCCACATCCTCACTTTGCTGCACAATTTCTTCTGCTAGTGAGACTACATCGCGAATACCGAGATTAAAGCCTTGTCCAGCTATCGGGTGCAGCGTTTGCGCCGCATTTCCAACAATCGCAAAGCGATGTGAAACATTTTGCTTTCGATGGCGAAGAAGCAATGGGTAACTTGCACGGCGCCCCACTTTTTTCATCGCGCCTAAACGCCAACCAAAATCGTTCTGTAAACGCTGGAGAAATGCTTGATCAGATAACTCAAGAACGGCTTGGGCTTCTTCAGGGTGCAAACACCAAACTAAGGACATTCGATTGTCACTCATTGGCAATAAAGCAACAGGGCCATTCTCAGTAAAACGTTCAAAGGCTCTACCTTGATGAGGTTCTTGAGTCACAATATTGGCAATGACAGCCACTTGTTCAAAATCTTGCTCAGAAAGTTCTAGACCAATTTTCTGACAACAGGTCGAAACAGCACCATCTGCAGCCACCAGCAGTTTTGCTTCAAGTTGCTCACCACTTTTCAACGTCACATGGGTACAGTTTTGCTCGCGCTCGATATCGGTAACGGAGTCAGGACAAAACAGCGTAATTGACTCGCTACTGTCTAATAATTCTTGATATACACGCCCAACATCGGCTAGTTCTACAACATACCCTAGAGCTTCAACCCCGACCTCTTGCTTGGTAATCTCCGTCATCCCAGCATGAGAACGGTCAGAAACGTGGATATGTTCAATGGGGGTGACAAACGGTTCTACTGACGTCCAGAGCTGTAGTTGACGCAACAGATTGACAGTACCGTAAGACAATGCGATTGAGCGAGAGTCAAAACCAGGGTGCATATCTGATTGTGCTTTAAAAGGCTCAACGACGGCAATGCGGAGCTTTCCCTGAGACAAATGGTCAATCGCCAATGCTAACGTTGCACCAGCCATGGCACCACCAGCAATGACTACATCATATTGCTTCATACTAACCTCTGGACGGTCTACGATTAGTGAATAGTAGGTTTTTTGTCGCTGCTTTCAGGACGAACACCAAATTCAGCATGAATCGTTAGTACGCAAGCTTTGATGTGCTCAATCACTTGCTCTAGCAATTGCGCTTGTTCACCAAGATCGTCATCTTCATCGATGCCTAATTTGGCAATCTCTTCTAAGTCAGCCAGTGCTTCTTTAGCGTCATCAGATGCTTTATTAAGCGCAACGCCTGCTAGACCTAACCCAGAAATAAAGTGGTTTACAAAGTCGGACACACTGTCAGCTAATGCGAATAAGCCTTCTTCGCCCGGCTCATCTGGCAATAGTAAAGACAGCTCCATTGACGTGCCAGTAAGCTCATTAACAGTAACGTTGAATATGCTCTGAGCAAAAGTGAGTGCTGTCGAGGGCCACCCCATCCCATCATTGGTGTAGTCAAAAAGAATCGGCTGCCAAGTTTGATCATTGATCGCCAATCCACCACTTAACATGCCAACAAATAAGCCATGTAACTCCGCCGGTGTCACTGCTAGGCTTGCCGATTGCAGTTCAGCAGCAATAGATTGGTATTCAGGAAGGGTGATTTCACTCATAACTTGGCTCATTCTTACGTAATAATGTATTGGTATATCCTACCATCAAGGTTAGTGGTCTGAAACGGCTATCAAATTCAATTTTGGACAGCATTTGTTCAATTTGCCCAATTCCTGTGTGATCTCGTCATCATTTCTCTTTCTGTGATGGGAAATGCTTGAATCTTAATAGCGGTTTTCCTATAGTTTGCTCCTCGGTAGTTGTATGAAGCAACACCTTAGATAGCGCGAATATAGAGTTTATTCATCATGAGCAATCAAGCGATCGACGTTGAAATATTAGGCAAACTTACACGAGTGAATTGTCCGACAGGACAAGAAGAGTCTCTTGTTGCAGCGGCAAAAGATCTGGATCGCCGATTGAAAGAAATGAGCGAACGTACTAAGGTAACCAATGAAATCCAACTGCTGACCTTTGCTGCATTGAATATTTGCTATGAGTTGCACACCAAGTCATACGAATCCAATGGTCAACAGCAAGAAATTACTGAGCGAATGGAAAAGCTCACCGCGTCTTTAGAGAACGCACTAAGCAAAGTTACGCAAGGACAGCAGTAAATACAAAATTTACCCTGGGGTGTGCGTCAGCAGGATTTAAGTCCCTGAGCCGATAAGCAATACCTAAGGGTTAGTATTTGGTAACTATTGAGCAAGCTCGGCATGCACCGAGAAGCCTACGGTTGTCATTGCTGATCCGCCTTGAACCAGCTGGTTCAAGGGCCACAATCCTCAACGGCACCCTGGGGTATTCTCTCTATGTCAGACCTCTCTCGACAAGACTTCCGCAAACTGATTCGTGAAAAGCGCAACGCTCTGTGCAGTGATACACAATACCAAGCGGGAATCGACCTTATTACTCAATTTTCCCAACTTCCTGAAATCGATCAGGCGCAACATATTGCCATCTACCTTTCTGCAGACGGTGAGCTTGATACTAAACCGCTCATTGAATGGTTATGGCAACAGGGAAAATCGGTTTATCTGCCCGTCATCCACCCCTTTTCTAAAGGTCAGTTACTGTTTCTTCAGTATATAAGTGATGAACAGCTCGTCTACAACAAGTACGGCATCTTAGAGCCCAAGCTCGATATCAGACACCTCAAACCCGTTCGCCAGCTTGATTTAATCTGCACGCCTTTAGTTGGGTTCGACAGTATCGGACACCGCTTAGGCATGGGCGGAGGGTACTACGATCGTACTCTGTCACGTTGGTTTATAACTGGAGAGGGAGCTAAACCTGTTGGTATCGCTCATGACTGCCAACATGTAGAACGCTTACCAATTGAAAGCTGGGACATTCCATTACCTAAGATCGTGACCCCAAGCCAAATATGGCAATGGGAAAGTGACAAGTAAGCCGCTATAATCACGCCCGCAAACGTTAACGAACATCTATTCAGGAGATTGGCATGACTCAAGATGAAATGAAAAAAGCGGCTGGTTGGGCAGCACTAAAATATGTTGAGAAAGGCAGCATTGTCGGTGTTGGTACTGGCTCTACCGTGAATCACTTCATCGATGCACTAGGCACTATCAAAGATGATATTAAAGGTGCAGTGTCTAGCTCTGTCGCTTCAACTGAGCGCCTTAAAGAGCTTGGTATTGAAGTATACGAGTGTAACGATGTAATGAAGCTGGATGTGTATGTTGATGGCGCAGATGAGATCAACCCAGCACGTGAAATGATCAAAGGCGGCGGCGCGGCTCTGACTCGTGAGAAAATTGTCGCAGCAATCTCTGATAAGTTCGTATGTATCGTTGACGGCACTAAAGCAGTTGACGTACTTGGCCAGTTCCCATTGCCTGTTGAAGTAATCCCAATGGCACGCTCTTACGTGGCTCGTGAATTGGTAAAACTAGGTGGTGATCCAGCTTACCGTGAAGGCGTTGTGACTGACAACGGCAACGTGATTCTGGATGTGCACAATATGCAAATTACCAACCCGAAAGAAATGGAAGACAAAATAAACGGCATCGCTGGTGTGGTGACTGTGGGTCTTTTCGCTCATCGTGGTGCAGACGTAGTGATCACTGGCACACCAGAAGGTGCAAAAATTGAAGAATAAATAACAGCCCAAAATGAACCTATCTGGTTCACTTTTCTGTTATTTCATTACATACGGTGCTGCAAGGCACCGTTTTTTATTCCTTTCTATAAGAAAATTATCTCTTATTCCGTAATTTTCTTACCCAAAGCAATTTTTTTTTGTTACTTTATTGAACAGAAGACGCACAGGGAAACGTTTGTCTTCCTACAAAACTGTTAATTATCCCCTTTTTAATAGTTTTGTCCAATGTGCGCCACATTAGCCCACCTTTCCATTTTAAGGACGAGAAAAAATGGCCAAAGTTTCACTGGAAAAAGAAAAGATTAAGATCCTCTTGTTAGAGGGACTCCACCCTTCTTCAGTTGAAGTTCTTCAAGCAGCTGGTTATACCAACATTGAATACCATAAAGGTTCCCTTCCGGAAGAAGAACTAATTGAAGCGGTAAAAGACGTACACTTCATTGGTATCCGCTCCCGTACGAACCTATCCGAAGAGGTAATCAATGCGGCGAACAAGCTGGTTGCAATTGGCTGT
Source organism: Vibrio sp. Vb1018 (assembly GCF_033338775.1). Lineage (NCBI taxonomy): Bacteria > Pseudomonadati > Pseudomonadota > Gammaproteobacteria > Vibrionales > Vibrionaceae > Vibrio > Vibrio sp. Vb1018. The sequence continues at coordinate 28,733 of NZ_JAWOTI010000014.1, read as the reverse complement.
TTTTGTATTGGTACTAACCAAGTAAACCTAGACGCAGCAGCAAAACGCGGTATTCCTGTCTTTAATGCACCATTCTCTAACACTCGAAGCGTGGCAGAGCTTGTACTTGGGCAAATCCTTTTACTAGTGCGTGGTATTCCTGAAAAGAATGCACTTGCACATCGCGGTATTTGGAAGAAAAGTGCAGACAACTCTTACGAAGCTCGTGGTAAGTGCCTTGGCATTATCGGATACGGTCACATTGGTACTCAGCTTGGTATTATTGCCGAAAACTTAGGTATGCGCGTTTACTACTACGATATTGAGAACAAACTGTCCCTTGGTAATGCGACGCAAGTACATACCATGAGTGAACTACTGAACAAATGTGATGTGATTTCTTTGCACGTTCCCGAAACACCGGAAACGAAAAACATGATGGGTGAAGCTGAATTTGCTCGAATGAAACCAGGTTCCATCTTTATCAACGCGGCACGTGGCACCGTTGTGGATATTCCTGCACTTTGCCATAGCTTAGAAGCTGGTCACCTTGCCGGCGCTGCAATTGATGTATTCCCAACTGAACCAAAAACGAATGCTGACCCGTTCGAGTCTCCTTTACAAAAATTCGATAACGTCATCCTCACTCCACACGTTGGTGGTTCAACACAAGAAGCACAAGAGAATATCGGCTTAGAAGTGGCGGGTAAACTGGCTAAGTACTCTGATAACGGATCGACACTTTCAAGCGTAAACTTCCCTGAAGTGTCATTACCAGAACACAGTGGTGAGTGCTCTCGTCTGCTTCATATCCACAAGAACCGTCCTGGTATCCTAACTCAGATCAACACCATCTTTGCTGAAGAAGGCATTAACATTGCCGCGCAGTACCTACAAACAGCCGCTGAAATAGGCTACGTAGTGATCGACGTTGAAACTGAACGCTCAGAAGAAGCTCTAACAAAGCTCAAAAACATTGAAGGCACAATCCGTGCTCGTATCCTTCACTAAACAGTGAAACAGAAACGACAAAGGCAGGGGTTATGACTCCCTGCCTTTTGCTTTTTACTGTTTGCTAAGCCTTACTTTAGCTTATAAATGACATCGACTTGATCGCGAATGATCATAGTTGAATCTTGGTAGCTATTCGCTCCTTCTTTACTATCCATCGCCATTGAACGCATTAACACAGGCTGAACGTGCATCTGTCTGTAATTGATCTGCCATACATCGCCCAACTTTTTCTCAAAACCAGTCGCTAATGACCCTGCTTTTTCTCTTGCGTCCTTAATCGCAGCCATTCGTGCCTTTTGCTGATACTCGGCTTGGTTGCTTACCTTAAGTTGAATATTATCAACCTGATTAATTCCCGCTTCTAACGCCATATCTAGGTATTGGTTAAGGTTTTTCAGATCCGTCACCGTGACATCAATACTGCGAGATGCTCGGTACCCAACAAGTTCTGCTTTTCCTGATTTAGGGTAATGGTACTGAGGAGCAAGGTATAAATTCGAGCTAGTAATATTGTCTTTTGACAAGCCGGCATCCGATAAGCTTTTTAGAAACTCTTCAACGGTTTTATCTACGGACAATTTCGCTTGTTCGGCCGTCATTGTCGTATCGACTACTTTTACAGAAAACGTAGCCATATCAGGTGTGGCCGTCACTTCGCCATACCCCGTTGTCGTAACATGAGCAAACTCTGGCGTATTCGCCAAAACTGAAGCACTGGTAAGGCTGAGTGCTGAAGCCAGCAAAAATGAATACAATTTCATTCAATAAATCCATCCATACAAAATTAAGTACTTAATCTCAGATTCCAACATCACTATCATGGCTGAGAAAGCGTGTGGTTTCATAATAGAAACTTCCGCCGATTATCCAAGCACCCATAGTGACTTCTAACACAACTTTGACTATGTAACATTGGCGTAATTTTTAAACAAAACACACTTAAGTTAACGATATGCAGCTCTGACAAACTTATTGAGGTAGATGCTGCTGCGCATACCCCACTATCGCGTGTGAGATTTCTTGTAATACCCCAGTTTCTAACTGCCAGTGGTGCCAATAAATCCGATGGGACATTAAAAAACCTGGAGTCACATCAACCAACACACCTCTGTCTAATTCGTCGGTAATTTGCAAGCGGGGGATCAAGCAATAAGCAACACCAGCTAACGCCACTTTTAGAAACGCTTCAGAACTACTGATGTTGTGATGAATAACGCTGTCAGGATTGACGTTAAAATGCTCGGTAAGAAATGTTTTATGTAGATCATCATATTGGTCATATGAAACGGCCGGTGCTTTTGCCAATGTCTGATTATTTACGCCTTTAGAAAAATAACGCTGATAGAACTCTGGGCTCGCGACACAAACATAATCGATGCGACCTAAATAGTCTGCTCTGCATCCGGGGATTGGCTGGGACTCCAAGCTGATCGCTCCTGTCACTTCGCCACTTTTGAGTTTTTCAATAGAGCGGTATTCACCATAGATAGTCAGTTTTAGTTCAACTTGACGCTGCTTCATAACATTTTGCAGCGCTGGCAGTAGCCATGTTGCAAGGCTATCTGCATTAGTCGCTAAAGAGAGTTGCACAGGTCGCGTACTGGTATCATTTTTTAATTCGGGGAGAATTTCATGCTCTAGCAAGCGTACTCGCCGATAAAGACCCAACAATTTTTTACCAATTAGCGTTGGCTTAGGTGGCTGGCTTCGAATTAAAACAGGCTGCGCGAGAAACTTCTCTAACTGCTTGATACGTTGAGAAATGGCGGATTGAGAAACAAATAAATGCTCGGCAGCACGCTCAAAGCTACCCTGATAAACTATAGCGTCTAATGCCTCAATCCATTTGTAATCTAACCCTCGCATACCTTTCCTCTCACTCCTGATCAAACGCCTCCCGTTAAATTAGTCTATCTAATGTAAGATTAAAATCATTAATTATACTTATTTAGATAAACGCTTTATCTTTCCCCTCTCTGTAAATGTATTTGTTATTTTGAAGTGAGGTGAAGTGTGAACTTGTGGGTTCTATTGCAAGGTTTTGGTTTAGGAGCATCAATGATCATTCCGATCGGCGCGCAAAATGCGTATGTTTTGAATCAAGGCATAAAGCGTAACCACCATCTAACAACCGCCACTATTTGTAGCGTGCTAGATATGATTTTCATCTCTCTAGGTATCTTTGGTGGTGGTGCAATTCTGTCTCAAAATGAAATCTTACTGACGTCGGTGACACTTGGTGGTATTGCTTTCTTGAGCTTCTATGGACTGCTCTCGCTAAAAAGTGCTTTTAAGCCAGAGAGTGAATCGGAATCAAAAGGGGAGATCGTAGCTCGAGGTCGTCGAACGGTTATTCTAGGTGCGTTAGCCGTCACTGTGCTTAATCCGCACTTATATTTAGATACAGTCGTTATTCTAGGTTCGATCGGTGGACAATTTGAAGGCCATGATCGCATTGCTTTTGCACTAGGTACGATTATGGCTTCCTTTGTTTGGTTCTACACTTTATCGATAGGAGCCGCCAAACTAGGTCCAACACTCTCTAAACCAAAAGTGAAAAAAACCATCGACATTGCAATCGCAATGATGATGTTCACAATAGCGTATATCTTAGCGAGTGAGCTTATTGATAAGTATTGGTAATCATAAGGTAGTAAGGCAGCAGAGACATGGAGTCACTAAAACGTATTTATAACAACAATAGAGAGCGATTCAACGCGCTCTCTATTCCTTTTCGGGAATGGCAGCACGAAGCCATCTTAGACTTTGAGACAGATATACGCATTGCGAGAGAGCTTGGTTGGACGGGTACGCATACCAAAAGCCTCTTTTTAACACTCAAAGGACAAGGTTACGCAGTTTATCTGACAGATAAGGACTCGCGCCTCGATGCCAAGCAGATTAAAGCGATTACAGGTAAACGTCCCTCTATTTGTAATGACGATGAAATGGTCGAAGTGTTAGGTTGCGTACCCGGCGCGGTTTGCCCAATAGGCTTACCGGAATACATCACTATCATTGTTGATACCAATCTCTATCAACATCAAGAGTTGCTCTATACGCCTGGCTTACCTGAGTTCACATTTGGATTTGCAGGTAAACATCTAAAACGCCTCTTACTTGCTGGTCATCACACCCTTTACGAAGTATAAAAAAGCGAGGCCTATTGGCCTCGCTTTTGAATATCGACTGCTTTTGATTAAGCGTCGACTTTGTTCAGGTGAACATCCATTTGTGGGAATGGAATCTCGATACCATTTTCATCCAATGCTTCTTTAATACCTTGCATTGCATCAAAGTATACGCCCCAGTAATCTGCAGTTTTCACCCATGGACGAACCACAAAGTTAACTGAAGAGTCTGCTAACGTAAGTACACCAATTGTGATATCTGGGTCTTTCAAGATACGTGGATCTTTCTCTAGCGTCTCACGAATCACTTTCTTCGTTAGTTTAAGGTCTGCTTTGTATGAAACACCAATCACTAGGTCGACACGTCGTGTCGCATGGCGAGAGTAGTTAGTAATGGCACCGCCGATAACTGAAGAGTTAGGCACAACAACCATTTTGTTGTCTGGTGTTTTTAGAACTGTTTGGAAGATTTGAATTGCTTCAACACTACCCGCTACACCACCGATTTCTACGTAGTCGCCTGATTTGAATGGACGGAACGCAACAATAAGTACGCCTGCTGCAAAGTTTGATAGTGAACCTTGTAGTGCAAGACCAACAGCAAGACCTGCCGCACCAATCACAGCAACAACAGAAGCGGTTTGAACTCCTAATCGACCAAGAGCCGCGATTAGCACGATTACAAATAGCAAGTAACGAACAAGACCGTGAATAAATTCAACGACGGCCTTATCCATGTTTTTCTTTTCTAGTACTTTAGAAACACTACCAGCGACTGCCTTAACGATAAGATTACCGATAAACAGAATAAGCACCGCAGAGATAATGTTCACACCGTACTGAACCAGTAGATCTGAATTGTTTGTCAGCCAAGTTTCAGCCTGAGTTAGACCATCCGTTAAAGTGGTATCGATACCCACCGATTCACCTGCCATAATTCTTATCCTCAAAAATAAAGAGATATAAATCCAATTGCCGTTAATTTATGAACCTTGTTTTTTTAAAGGCTCTTTTCTAAAACAACATCCCTATTGCTCCACTGAACAGTGTCAGATTTTTGGCACAATATCCCAACTCTGACTTTTTTCAAAGTCAGAGTTTCGCAAAGATATGCAAAACAAGACTTTATCAGAGCTTTCTGACACTGACTTGTTACAGGTTACGCAATGCACTCTGATTTCGCCACTCTTAAGACTGATATTCCCATGTTTTCTTTAAAAAAAACGTTAAAGGTGAGATATCTCACTAGCAAATACAACCTAACGCATAAAAATATCGGGAGAAAGCAGAGGGGAAGAAAATGATAGATATAAAAAAAACCCGCTCAAAGAGCGGGTTTTTAAGTAACTTAATCAGTAACGATTATAGTACGTCAACTGCGTTAAGGTCAGCAAATGCTTGCTCTAGACGAGTAACCATTGAAGCTTGGCCTGCACGTAGCCATACGCGTGGATCGTAGTACTTCTTGTTTGGTGCATCTTCACCAGTTGGGTTACCGATCTGACCTTGTAGGTAATCGTGGTTTTCAGCTTCGAACTTACGGATACCATCCCAAGTAGCCCACTGTGTATCAGTATCGATATTCATTTTGATTACACCGTAGCCGATAGATTCACGGATTTCTTCTAGAGAAGAACCTGAACCACCGTGGAATACGAAGTTTAGAGAGTTCGCTGGAAGACCGAATTTCTCAGAAACGTGCGCTTGAGAATCACGTAGGATAGTTGGAGTTAGTACAACGTTACCTGGCTTGTATACGCCGTGTACGTTACCGAAAGATGCTGCGATAGTGAAACGGTGGCTGATTGCGCTTAGTTTCTCGTATGCGTATGCAACGTCTTCTGGAGAAGTGTATAGCTCAGACGCATCCATATCAGAGTTGTCAACGCCGTCTTCTTCACCACCAGTACAACCTAGTTCGATTTCTAGAGTCATGTTCATTTTAGCCATGCGCTCTAGGTACTTAGCAGAAATTTCGATGTTCTCTTCTAGAGACTCTTCAGAAAGGTCGATCATGTGAGAAGAGAATAGTGGCTTACCAGTTTGCGCGAAGTACTCTTCACCAGCGTCTAGTAGACCGTCGATCCAAGGAAGTAGTTTCTTAGCTGCGTGGTCAGTGTGTAGGATTACTGGAACACCGTAAGCTTCAGCTACAGCGTGAACGTATTTCGCACCAGCAACAGCACCTAGGATTTGAGCTTCTTGACCTTCAAGTTTTAGACCTTTACCAGCAAAGAAAGCAGCGCCACCGTTAGAGAACTGAACGATAACTGGAGCTTTAACTTTTGCAGCTGCTTCAAGTACTGCGTTTACAGAGTCAGTACCCACACAGTTTACTGCTGGAAGTGCAAAGCTGTTTTCTTTTGCAACTTCAAATACTTTCTGAACGTCATCGCCAGAGATAACACCTGGTTTTACGAAGTCGAAGATCTTAGACATGGATGTAATCCTATTTATCTGTCGTTTTTAAACAAAACTTGTTAAGTTGAAAATCTTGCAAACGTTTGCTCACAACTGAGGCTATTCTAGCAGAGTTCCTCACACGTTGCAGCAAACAAGAAAGCGGGAGAATCACTCCCCCGCTTTGCTTTAATTACTTAGCGCGTGCTTCTAGCATTTCTACTGCTGGAAGAACTTTACCTTCTACGAACTCAAGGAAAGCGCCGCCGCCAGTAGAGATGTAAGATACATCCGCTTTGATACCGAACTTGTCGATAGCTGCTAGCGTGTCACCACCGCCTGCAACAGAGAAGCCTTCAGAAGCTGCGATAGCTTCAGAGATACCTTTAGTACCTGCTTCGAAGTTCTTGAATTCGAATACGCCTACTGGACCATTCCATAGGATAGTCTTAGCGTTTTTAAGGATTTCAGCTAGTTCAGCTGTTGAATCTGGACCAAGGTCGAAGATCATGTCGTCGTCTTGTACTTCAGAAACGTGCTTAATTTCAGCTTCTGCGTTCTCGTCGAATGCTTTCGCACATGCAACGTCAGTTGCTACTGGAATTGCACACTCGTCCATTAGCTTCTTAGCTGTTTCAACTAGGTCTGCTTCGTATAGAGACTTACCAACGTTGTGGCCAGCAGCTGCGATGAATGTGTTAGCAATACCACCACCAACAACGAGTTGGTCAGCGATTTTAGATAGAGACTCAAGAACCGTTAGCTTAGTAGAAACTTTTGAACCACCTACGATAGCAACCATTGGACGAGCTGGCTTGTCCATTGCTTTGCCTAGCGCTTCTAGTTCGTTCGCTAGTAGAGGACCAGCACATGCTACGTCTGCGTGCATACCAACGCCGTGAGTAGATGCTTGAGCACGGTGAGCCGTACCGAATGCGTCCATTACGAATACGTCACATAGTGCTGCGTATTTCTTAGATAGCTCTTCGTCGTTTTTCTTTTCGCCTTTGTTGAAGCGAACGTTTTCAAGAACAACAAGTTCACCCGCATTTAGCTCTAGGCCATCTAGGTAGTCTTTTGCTAGCTTCACTTCGCAATCTAGTGCGTCGTTTAGGTAGTTAACAACTGGTTGTAGAGAGAACTCTTCAGCGTATTCACCTTCAGTTGGGCGACCTAGGTGAGACGTAACCATTACTTTAGCGCCTGCTTCTAGGCAGTGCTTAATAGTTGGAAGAGATGCGATGATACGTGCATCCGAAGTTACTTTACCGTCTTTTACTGGCACGTTTAGGTCAGCACGGATAAATACACGTTTACCTGCAAGATCCAGGTCAGTCATCTTGATTACAGACATGATGTGTCCTCTCAAATATTTAATAATTAAAGTTTTTGAAAACTCGGCAACCCTGCCAAGCCTGTTAATTCTTCAAACTGGTTATAGATATGGAGATATTATGGATTTATTTCAAGGCTAGAAATAAAAATTCTCCATCACTTCTTCGTCATTACTGTTCCACTTGCGAAGAAGCTTGCATTGCTAAGGCAGTATCCAGCATCCGGTTAGCAAAGCCCCATTCGTTGTCGCACCAAACGAGCATTTTTACGAGTTGCCCGTTACTCACTCTAGTCTGGCTTCCATCCACAATCGCACTATGGGGGTCGTGGTTAAAGTCGATGGAAACGAGTGGCGATTCAGTATAGTCAACAATGTTACGTAATGTACACTGAGATGCGTTAACAATGGTTTGATTTACGTCATTAACTTTCACATTTGTACTAATTGTGACACTTAAATCCATTGCAGTGACGTTAACCGTTGGAACACGAACAGAAATTGCTTCGAATTTGTTGGAAAATTTCGGGAAGATCCTTTCAATCCCCTTATGCAACTTAGTGTTCACCGGAATAATAGATTGGCTTGCAGCACGGGTACGGCGTAAGTCGTTATGATACGCATCAATTACTTGTTGATCGTTCATGGACGAATGAATTGTGGTAATGGTGCCAGACTCTATGCCGAAGGCTTCGTCTAGTACTTTAATGATGGGAACGATACAGTTGGTGGTGCAAGAGCCATTGGAGACAACACGGTGCTCGTCTTTCAGAGTTTCGTGGTTCACGCCATAGATAATCGTATTATCTAGGTCGTTTGCGCCCGGGTGCGAAAACAGTACTTTCTTCGCGCCTGCTTCTATATGCGCTTGCCCATCGGCTTGCGAACCAAATACGCCAGTGCAATCCAAGACGATATCAACTTCTAAATCACGCCAAGGAAGTAATTCGATTTCGGAGAGGTGGAGAATGCGAATGGAATCATATTCACCGCTGTCATGATGAACATGCAAATGTTCTTGGTCATGGGAAATTTTTTTACCAAAGCGACCATGACTGGTGTCATATTGCAGTAGGTGTGCCATCGCCTCTGGCTGAGCTAGTTCGTTAACCACCACAACCTTGATCTGCTGGTGTTTTCCACTTTCATACACCGCTCGCAGAACATTACGACCTATACGTCCAAATCCATTGATCGCAACCTTTAGCATTTATCCTTCGCCCTACCAAAAATTTCGTGTCACAGATACTACCTGATCAGGCTGACAAACGCACCTGTTGAATCAAAGTAAAGCAGGATTAAAAAAGGTCGAGACTATGCTCGACCTTATTACAACGATAGATAATTAAAATGCGACGTCTAAACCTAACCAGTAGCGACGACCATCTTCAATATATCCGTATTCTTCGTAACTGATTTCCTCGTCCAGCAAGTTATAGATAGCGCCTTTAATACGAGTATTGTCGGTTAACTGGTATGTCACACCGGCGTCCACAAAGGTATAAGCTGGTTCTACAATACTGTTTCTTGATGGGCCAGTAACCGGATCCATTTCTTTACCTCGGTACGTGACTTTCGCCCAGCTCTCTAGATCTGTTGTCGTTTGCCAAGTCACATCCACATTAAACAGATGCTTTGGTAACTGCTGCAGCGGCATGCCTTTGTATTCACCTGTTTTTTGCTCTGAGTCGGTAAATGTGTAGCTCGAGCTAAGGTAAATGGTTTCCGTTAACGGCGATGCTAAGGTCGCTTCAATACCTTGTGTGACGGCTTCATCCACGTTAATACGGTACGTTGGATCTGCGCCCCATTGGTTTGGGCCATCAGTACAGATAGTGTCTGGACAAACAACACGTGTGATCTTGTCTTTGAATTCGTTATGGAACGCAGTCAAAGAGACATCTAAGCCAGAATCACCTTGATACAAGACGCTGATTTCTTTGTTTAGCGACGTTTCAGGGTCAAGATCTGGGTTACCGTAGATATTACCGCCACCACTGACTTGCGCCCAGCCAGGAGTAATTTCACGTAATTGTGGAGAACGGAAACCTGTTGCCACACCGCCTTTCACCGTCCAAGACGGATCAACTCGCCATACACCGTAAACACGCGGACTAAAGTGCGCGCCATAGTTTTCGTCATGATCTAGGCGACCACCAAGCGTAACGCTAAACGGATCAGCGATTCTCCATTCATCTTCAATGAAAACAGCCCACTGCGTATTCGATGTTTCAGTCTTCGACGACGCTTTGTTGGAGGTGAAATCCTCAAGCTCTGCATGAGTAGCGTCCACACCCGTCGTCAACGTATGGTTTCCAATACCAGTCACCAAGCTCGATTTGAACGTGGTGTTGGTTATCGTCATCTCACGAGATTTGTTCTCGCTCTCTTCTCGCTGTAAGTAAGTATCTGAAATGCCAATCGAATCCCAATCACCGTTGTGGCTTACCGTTACGTAATTACGACGATATTCATTCAGTGAGTCTTCACACCCACCACGACACCCAGTAGTCGGCACTGAAAGGCCCACATTGCCACGACGACTTTGTGCCGACGTGCCGCCCTCTAATTGCACCGAGTGGCGATCATTAATCTGGTAAGTCAGTTTTGAAGAGATACTCTGCATATCTTTATCTTCATAACCGTATTCGATGTCATCTTCTTCTCTGGTTGTGTACTGACCATATACTTGGAGAGATAAATTTTCAGCCAACGGACCATTAACGAAAAAGTTCGCGCTCTGCTCTCCCCCTGAGCGACTATTCTCTTGTAGTACCGTGCCCAGTTGAACATTACCCGTCCACTCTAGCGCATCTTTTCGTGTGATGACGTTAATCACACCACCAATCGCATCAGAACCGTAAAGCGTCGACATTGGGCCACGAATAACTTCGATTCGCTCAATCGCTTGAAGAGGAGGTAACCAACCTTGTTCGATACCAGGGCCGTCACTATTTGGACGAGTTTCACGCGTACTTTGACGTTTACCATCGACCAGTATCAAAGTGTATTTAGAACCCATACCACGGATACTAATGTCGGTGGTATCACCACCACCTGTCACGACAACACCTGGCACACTTTTTAGTGCATCAGTCACATCGCGGTAATAACGGGAGTCCAACTCCTCACGTGAAATCACACTAATACTTGCAGGCGCGTCCGCTTGAGATTGCTCATAACTTGATGCAGTTACAACCACTGTTTCCATTTTAGAAACTGCATCATTGGCAAAAACATGAGGGACACTGACGAAGGCTAAAATACCAGTTGCGGTAATAACTGGCAGTCTAAGAGTAGACATCTACATCTCCATAATTGATAATGATTATTATTTTCGAAAGTGAATTATTCACAAATAGAATGAGATGCATAGTGAGAGTTATGGAACGGTTCTTTCCATTTATGGAACTCGTACATAACGCAGTAAGGAGTAAAAGAAATATGCACGACTTAGCATCAATTAGAGCCTTTGATGCGCTCAATCAGCATAAAAGTTTGACAGCCGCTGCTAAAGCCCTTAATCAGCCAAAATCAACGCTAAGTCGTCGCTTGGCACAATTAGAAGAAGACTTCGGTCAGGCTCTAACCGCCAGACAAGGTAATCGATTAGTTCTGACAAGAGCTGGAGAAATCTTTGCCCACTACAGCCGCCAGATTCTTGAGTTAAGCGAAGAGAGTTATGATGCACTGCAAGGTTTAACGAACCAAGTTTCAGGGCCACTGCATATTGTTTGTCATACTGCCTTAGTTAGAAGCTGGCTCGGCGGCGTACTCAATCGTTTTCTTGCTGATAATCCCGATGTTAGAGTTCAACTTACCAGTGACTTTTCTGAGGCGCATCATGACCCAGATTTGTTCATCTGGCTCGGTGAACGTAAAGAGCTAGACTGGCGAAAAGAAGTGCTGGGGGTATTTCGCTATACGCCTTTTGCCTCTCCAAATTATCTAAAACAACATGGGCCTATACCGCACCCCAAAGAACTTGAAGCACATCCATGGATCGATTTTGGTTCAGTGCAAGAAAATGGATTGATGCTAGCACACCCTCAACACGGTGAGTTCTTTTTAGAACCCTTTGTTAGTCGCTTATACAGCGACAACATAGCAATGCAAATAGACAGTATCGCGAATGGTCATGGTATTGGACTGCTGCCGACTTGGACAGCATGCGGCTATGAGAAACATCACCCAGGGCGAATCACACCATGCTTAGAAGGTTGGGTTTCTGAGCCTATTTCCATTAACTGCTATACACCAGCAGGACGACCACCACTGCGCTTATCCGTACTTTTAGACTGCATTCACCAAAGCATTCCACAAGGTTGGAAAACCTGACAAAAATAAAAAGGCCATCATAATGATGGCCTTTCTAACTTTAGCATCTAACAGTTGTCGTTTACGTTCGACTGTTTAGATGGTCCTGCAATTACGCTAGCAATTCTTTAGCTGTGTTCACTACGTTTTCAGTCGTGAAGCCAAACATCTCGAATAGCTGACCAGCAGGTGCTGATTCACCGAATGTTGTCATACCGATGATGCGACCGTCGAAGCCTACGTACTTGTACCAGAAATCCGCAATGCCCGCTTCAATAGCGATACGTGCCGTTACGTCTGATGGCAGTACAGATTCACGGTAAGCAGCGTCTTGTTTATCGAATGCATCTGTTGATGGCATTGAAACAACGCGTACTTTCTTGCCTTCTGAAGTTAGTTGCTCAGCGGCTTTCACTGCAAGCTCAACCTCAGAACCTGTTGCGATAAGGATTAGCTCAGGCTTACCTTCGCTATCTTTCAGGATGTAAGCACCTTTCGCGATGTCTGCGACTTGTTCAGCAGTACGCTCTTGTTGCGCTAGGTTTTGACGAGAGAAGATAAGTGCAGTTGGTGCATCTTTACGTTCAATCGCTAGTTTCCATGCAACTGCAGACTCAACTTGGTCACATGGGCGCCATGTGCTCATGTTTGGAGTTACACGTAGAGACGCCATTTGCTCAACAGGTTGGTGAGTTGGGCCATCTTCGCCAAGACCGATCGAATCATGCGTGTAAACTTGGATGTTCTGAATTTTCATCAGCGCAGCCATACGCATTGCGTTACGAGCATATTCCATGAACATTAGGAATGTTGCGCCGTAAGGAACGAAACCACCGTGCAATGCGATACCGTTGATGATAGCGGTCATACCGAATTCACGCACACCGTAGTGGATGTAGTTGCCAGAGAAGTCCTCCATTTCTAGAGACTTAGAACCAGACCACATGGTCAGGTTAGAAGGCGCTAGGTCAGCAGAACCACCCATAAACTCAGGAAGCATTTGACCAAACGCTTCTAGTGCATTTTGCGACGCTTTACGTGATGCAATGTTCGCTGGATTTGCTTGAAGATCGGCAATGATTTGGTTCGCTTTTTCTTCCCACTGTGCAGGAAGTTCGCCGTTTAGACGACGTTTAAGCTCTGCCGCTTCTGCAGGGTAAGCTGCAGCGTATGCTTCGAATTTTTCATTCCAAGCTGCTTCTTTCGCGGCGCCCGCTTCTTTTGCATCCCACTCAGCGTAAACATCTGCCGGGATCTCAAATGGGCCGTACTCCCAACCTAGGTATTCGCGAGCCGCTTGGATTTCATCGTGACCTAGTGGTGCACCGTGACAGTCGTGCGAACCAGACTTGTTAGGAGAACCGAAACCGATAATTGTTTTGGTACAGATAAGCGTAGGACGTGGGTCCGCTTTTGCTGCTTCAATTGCTGCGTTGATCGCGTCTGAGTCGTGACCATCGACTGCTGGGATTACATGCCAGCCGTACGCTTCAAAACGCTTAGGTGTATCGTCAGAGAACCAGCCTTCAACGTGACCGTCGATAGAAATGCCGTTGTCATCCCAGAACGCGATCAGTTTGCCTAGACCTAACGTCCCAGCAAGAGAGCATGCTTCATGCGAGATGCCTTCCATTAGACAGCCGTCACCCATGAACACATACGTAAAGTGGTCAACGATATCGTGACCTTCTTTGTTGAACTGTGCCGCTAGTGCTTTCTCTGCGATCGCCATACCAACAGCGTTAGTGATGCCTTGACCTAGAGGACCCGTTGTTGTCTCGATACCAGGCGCGTAGCCGTACTCTGGGTGACCTGGGGTTTTTGAGTGCAATTGACGGAAGTTTTTCAGATCGTCAATAGATAGCTCGTAACCGCTTAAGTGCAGTAGAGAGTAAATAAGCATTGACCCATGACCGTTTGACAGCACAAAGCGATCGCGGTCGGCCCACTCTGGGTTTGAAGGGTTATGGTTTAGGTGAGAGCGCCAAAGAACTTCAGCGATATCAGCCATACCCATTGGTGCGCCTGGGTGGCCTGAGTTAGCTTGTTGAACACCATCCATGCTTAGAGCACGAATTGCATTGGCAAGATGTTTACGAGACGACATGTCTGCTCCTGAGTACATTAAGCGAAACGAAAAGTAGGTCATAATTCTCTCAAAGCCCTGTTGGGTGTGCAAACGTTTTCCAGTCCAAAACCTCACAAATATTGCACCTTTCGCGCCAAATCGTTCGAAGTTCTTAAAATTATCAATAAATCAGGCAAACGTTTGGTTATAACAAAAACCAAAAAAGAGCTTGTAATTCGAGCAATCAAATTTAGAATAGACGTCTAGATGTAGATACACCTACAAAAATTAGTATTAATTTGCGCTGGAGAGTTTATCATTCCCCAGTTTTAAACCAGATATAGTGGAGCTAACATGGCTAAGCACCTGTTTACTTCTGAGTCAGTATCAGAAGGTCATCCAGATAAAATTGCAGACCAGATTTCTGATGCGGTTCTTGACGCGATTCTAGAGCAAGATCCAAAGGCTCGTGTTGCATGTGAGACTTACGTTAAAACCGGTATGGTAATGGTGGGTGGTGAAATCACGACTTCAGCATGGGTAGACATCGAAGAGTTAACTCGTGAAACCGTTCGTGAAATCGGCTACGTACATTCAGATATGGGCTTTGACGCAGATTCTTGTGCGGTACTAAACACAATCGGTAAACAGTCGCCAGATATCAACCAAGGTGTTGATAAAGCTGACCCTAAAGAACAAGGTGCAGGCGACCAAGGCATCATGTTTGGTTACGCTTGTAACGAAACTGAAGTACTAATGCCAGCGCCAATTACTTACTCTCACCGTCTTGTTCAAAAGCAAGCAGAAGTTCGTAAAAACGGCACACTACCTTGGTTGCGTCCTGATGCAAAATCTCAGGTAACATTCCAATACGATCAAGGTAACATCGTTGGTATCGACGCGGTTGTTCTTTCAACTCAACACTGTGACTCAATCTCAACTTCAGACCTGCGTGAAGCGGTAATGGAAGAGATCATTAAGCCAGTGCTACCTTCTGAGTGGATCAACAAAGAAACAAACTTCTTCATTAATCCAACCGGTCGCTTCGTAATCGGTGGTCCTATGGGTGACTGTGGTCTAACTGGTCGTAAGATCATCGTAGATACCTACGGCGGCGCAGCTCGTCACGGTGGCGGTGCGTTTTCTGGTAAAGATCCATCAAAAGTTGACCGTAGTGCAGCATACGCAGCACGCTACGTAGCGAAAAACATCGTAGCCGCAGGCATGGCTGACCGTTGTGAGATCCAACTTTCTTACGCAATCGGTGTTGCTGATCCAACGTCTATCATGGTGGAAACGTTCGGTACTGAGAAAGTATCTCACGACATCATCATTGAAGCGGTTCGTCAATTCTTCGACCTACGTCCATACGGTCTACAAGAAATGCTTAACCTTCTTCAACCTATCTACAAGAAGACAGCGGCTTACGGTCACTTCGGTCGTGAAGAATTCCCGTGGGAAGCGACAGACAAAGCTGCACTTCTACGCGATTTCGCTGGCATCAAATAATCAAGCCAAGCAAGAATCAATCAAGCCCTCGCCTATGGTGGGGGCTTTTTATTTTCAGCAACTTTTATCTAGCCATTTCGGCTCATACCGCCCTGCCCCACAAAGCAGTCCTGTTTCTCCCTCATTTTTATACCGAATAAATTTTAAGCAATTATTTGTAAATTATCCCATCTCCACCAATAGTTAAAATATTGTTAACTCCAATTTAAATAGAGACGTCGGATGCTGGCGACTGTGGAAGCAACACTTAAGTAAAGACATGAGTCAGGCATCTTTATGGCCGATACCAAACTAAGCCAATGCTCAGATGTAAACTTGAAAAAGTCGCTTCAAGTTTGACTGAACAAAAACCGCTGTCAGTTGGTATAAGCGGATAATGTGGGAATAAATCAAGGAGGAGTTATGCCTCGAACTGTTAATCCATCGGACTTCCACAACAAGCGAAAGGAAGTGCCAGACAACGAATACGCCAGAACCATACCGTGCAATACGGTCAATCTTTCTGCACCTTTTCATTGGCTAGCATTAGGTCTGCATGATTTCGTGCGAATGCCACTTATTAGTGCTTTCTATGGCATCTGTTTTATGGCAGCTGCGATAGGCATTGTTTTGCTCGTACAGTGGCAAGGCACACACTTGGTCGTCATGCCCAGTTTGATTGTTTACATGTTAATCGGTCCGTTTCTCGCGCTGGGCTTGTATGATGCCAGTTGGGAGAGAGAGCGCGGACACAAAGCAAGCTTGTTCCATTCAATGAAAGCGATCGGTCGTAACTCAACATCTCAATGGGCGTTCGCCGTGTTACTCGCAGTGTGTATGATATTTTGGATGCGCATTGCCGCTCTACTTCATGCGCTCTACCCTTCTGTTCAAGGGGCACCTTTAAGTGAGTTCCTACCCTTCCTTGTCATCGGCTCTTTAGTTGGCTTTGTTTTGGCTTGTGTGGTGTTTAGCATTTCAGCCTTTTCTATTCCGCTCATGATGGAGCGTCGCGTAGACATGATGACCGCTGTATTTACCAGCTTTAATGCCGTGAAATCCAACATTCCAGCAATGATTGTTTGGGCAGCGATCATCTGTGGCGGTATTCTTATCGGCTTTGCGACCTACGGGATCGGAATGTTGTTTACCATGCCAATTCTAGGCTACGGTACATGGCACGCTTACCATGCCACCATCAAGAAAAAACACACACCATAATTAACTGATGCTATGATCTGGCCCTCGCAAATGCGGGGGCTTTTTTATTTGATTTATCGAGGTGAATTGTGGATATAGAACTCAGCTATAAAGCCAAGCAAGTGATGGCGGGATGTATCGCGATGGCGGAACAAGCTTTCAAACGTTCTTTCCCGATTCCAACAATCACCTTCGACGTCCGTGGGAAAGCGGCAGGAAAAGCCTACCTTCAATTAAATCAAGTACGCCTAAACCCTGTTTTATTTCGCGAAAACACCCAAGCATTCTTAGATGAAGTCATTCCTCATGAAGTAGCACACCTGATTACTTATCAGGTTTACGGGCGAGTTAGGCCTCACGGTAAAGAATGGAAAGGCGTCATGGAAGCCGTATTTAACGTACCAGCCAAAACCACTCACAGCTTTGAAGTAAAATCCGTTCAAGGTAAAACCTTTGAGTATCGTTGTGGTTGTATGACCTACCCTCTATCGATTCGCCGTCATAATAAAGTGCTGCGCAAAGAGGCGACGTACTCTTGTCAAAAATGTCGCCAACCACTTAACTTCACCGGCATTCAATTATCGTAGCCCTTACCTCATAGTGTTACTTGCGTTCCCAAAATAAAGATCGAGTTGATCAAAACCTTCCCTTCGCCACTTATTGTTAACTTACTCATCACTAAAGCTATTTTATGCGTGTTATCATGAATAAAGTCATACTTTATAAAGACTTTTATCATGAAATACTTACTCTCTCTGTTGCTTATCGCGCTTTCTAGCACTGCGATTGCCGCGCCACCGAGCTCATTCTCTGCTGCCAAACGTGAGGCGGTCAAAATTTATCAAGACCATCCAACAAGCTTCTACTGTGGCTGTAACATTCAATGGCAAGGCAAGAAAGGCTTACCCGATTTAGCCTCTTGCGGCTACCAAGTCCGTAAACAAGAAAAACGGGCTGCACGAATCGAATGGGAGCACGTTGTTCCTGCGTGGCAATTTGGCCACCAGCGTCAATGCTGGCAAGATGGCGGACGTAAAAACTGTAAGAAAAAAGACAAAACTTTTCGTTTGATGGAAGCAGACTTGCACAACCTAACTCCTGCTATTGGTGAAGTAAACGGTGACCGTTCAAACTACAACTTCAGCCAATGGAACGGTATGGATG
Organism: Vibrio sp. Vb1018; assembly: GCF_033338775.1. Classification (NCBI taxonomy): domain Bacteria; kingdom Pseudomonadati; phylum Pseudomonadota; class Gammaproteobacteria; order Vibrionales; family Vibrionaceae; genus Vibrio; species Vibrio sp. Vb1018. Next base: position 10,639 of record NZ_JAWOTI010000014.1, on the reverse strand, counting down.
GCGTGAGTTATGGTCGCTGTGAGATGCAAGTGAACTTTAAGCAGCGTAAAGTCATGCCACCAGACCGTGCGCGTGGCTCAATTGCTCGTACCTATCTATACATGAGCAAAGAGTACGGTTTCAAACTGTCGAAGCAGCAAACGCAATTAATGAGTGCTTGGAACAAAACCTATCCTGTCGATAAATGGGAATGTGAGCGTGACGAGCGCATTGCAAAAGTACAGGGCAATCACAACCCATTTGTTCAAGAAGCCTGCCGCGCACTGTAACCTCCGACCTCGAAGCGTTTCAATTACTGATATTGAAACGCTTCTTGCCCCTTGTTTTTTCGGTGCAAAGCATCCATGTTAGGGTTTAAGTTTATTCTCTTGCTGGAAATCTCATGCGTACCCCTCGAATTTATCATCCAGAAACCATTCATCAACTTGGCTCACTTGCTTTAAGTGACGACGCAGCAGGCCATATCGGTCGTGTTTTGCGCATGAAAGAAGGCCAAGACGTTCTCCTTTTTGACGGCAGTGGCGCAGAGTTCCCAGCGGTTATCAGTGAAGTCAGCAAGAAATCAGTTTTGGTTAACATCACCGAGCGTGTAGAAAGCAGTATTGAATCCCCTTTAGATCTGCACCTTGGTCAAGTCATTTCACGTGGCGATAAGATGGAGTTCACCATCCAAAAGTCTGTTGAACTTGGCGTCAATACCATCACTCCTCTGATTTCTGAACGTTGTGGCGTCAAGCTTGACCAAAAGCGTTTTGAGAAAAAACTCGCGCAATGGCAGAAAATCGCTATCAGTGCCTGTGAGCAATGTGGGCGTAATGTCGTGCCCGAAATTCGTCCAATTATGAACTTGGAAGAGTGGTGTAAAGAAGAGTACGATGGTTTAAAGCTTAACCTTCACCCTCGTGCTAAATACTCAATCAACACTTTGCCAACCCCGGTTGAAAAAGTGCGCCTACTGATCGGTCCTGAAGGCGGTTTATCGTCTGAAGAAATCGAGATGACTCGAGAATACCAATTTGAAGAAACGCTACTCGGCCCTCGCGTTCTGCGCACCGAAACAGCGGCTCTGACAGCAATTACAGCCTTACAAGTTCGTTTCGGCGATCTTGGTTAAACGGAGAAAAATAATGATCAAACTCGGTATCGTAATGGACCCAATCTCGTCCATTAACATCAAAAAAGACTCTAGCTTTGCCATGATGCTTGAAGCGCAACGACGCGGCTATGAAATCCACTACATGGAAATGAATGATCTGCATCTCGATCAAGGCGTTGCCATTGCAGATACTAAAGTGGTAGAACTAAAAGAAGATCCAAACGGTTGGTACGAGTTCAAATCAGAGCAAACTATCGAACTGTCTGAGCTAGACGCGGTGCTAATGCGTAAAGATCCTCCGTTTGATACTGAATACATCTACGCGACTTACATCCTTGAGCGTGCAGAAGAACAAGGTGCACTGATCGTTAACAAGCCTCAAAGCTTACGTGATTGTAACGAAAAGCTGTTTACGGCATGGTTCCCAGAGCTGACACCTACAACGATCGTGACGCGAAAAGCAGAGAAAATTAAAGAATTTCGTGAAAAACATGGTGATGTCATCCTGAAACCACTTGATGGTATGGGTGGCGCGTCCATCTTCCGTGTAAAAGAAAACGATCCAAACGTCTCTGTGATCATCGAGACATTGACTAACCACGGTCAAAACTACGCAATGGCACAAACCTTCGTGCCAGACATCAGCAACGGTGACAAACGTATCCTAGTGGTAGATGGCGAACCTATGCCTTACTGTCTAGCACGCATTCCTGCTAAAGGCGAAACGCGCGGCAACCTAGCCGCTGGTGGTACTGGTGAAGCTCGTCCGCTAAGCAAAACCGACCTCAAAATTGCGCAAACCGTTGCCCCGACACTGAAAGAAAAAGGCCTTATCTTTGTTGGCCTTGACGTAATTGGCGACAAGCTAACAGAAATCAACGTCACCAGCCCAACCTGTATTCGCGAAATTGAAGCAGCTTTTGATATCTCAATCACAGGCAAGCTGATGGATGCGATTGAGCGTCGAGTAAAAGGCGAATAACTCAAACTGTATTACAGTTAATAGAGAGCGTAGTACATTAACTTAAGCAAACTCATGCACATACCTAGATGTAAATTGTATGATGTTTGCTTAAGGGCATTTACGAGAGTTAAGGGTCAATATGAGTATGAATCTCACAAATCACTTTTTGGTTGCCATGCCTGGGATGAAAGATCCGTACTTTCAAAACAGCGTGATCTACGTTTGTGAGCACAACGAAGACGGCGCTATGGGGCTGATGATCAATGCTCCTGTTGATATCACCGTCGGCAACATGCTCAAGCAGGTGGAAGTTCAGCCAGTACACCCGCGCCTATTTGAAGCCAGTCTAGATAGACCAGTCTACAATGGCGGCCCAATCTCGGAAGATCGTGGTTTTATTTTGCATAAACCCAAAGATTACTACGAGTCCAGCGTCCAAATGACCGACGACCTCGCGGTAACCACTTCGCGAGATATTCTTTCGGTGTTAGGAACAGAAGCAGAACCAAGTGATTACCTAGTGGCACTTGGCTACTCCGGTTGGAGTGCAGGCCAATTAGAAAGTGAGCTGGTCGAAAACTCTTGGCTCACCATTGAAGCGACGCCTGAAATTATCTTTAATACACCAATCAACGAGCGTTGGAAGAAAGCGGTCGAAAAGCTGGGCATCGACCCAAGTCACCTTTCAGCAGACTCTGGACATGCTTAGTCCAAATATACAGTTACATTAGATAGAGACACCTTATGTCACGCACAATTATGGCTTTTGACTTTGGAACCAAAAGCATTGGTAGCGCTATTGGCCAAGAAATTACTGGTACAGCTTCCCCATTAAAAGCCTTTAAAGCCAATGACGGTATTCCAAACTGGGACGATATCGAAAAGCAAATCAAAGAGTGGCAACCAGATTTGCTAGTGGTCGGTTTACCGACCGATCTGCATGGTAAAGACCTTGAGACCATAACCCCTCGTGCACGAAAATTTGCTAAGCGTCTGCAAGGCCGATACGGATTGCCAGTTGAACTGCATGATGAGCGTTTATCTACAGCAGAAGCTCGTGCGGAGTTGTTCAGCATGGGCGGCTACAAAGCCCTATCGAAAGGTAATGTTGACTGCCAGTCAGCAGTGGTGATTCTAGAAAGCTGGTTTGAAGCCCTTTGGGGTGAATAAAACACAATACTCAAAACAAGAAAAGGTTGGCAAGTGCCAACCTTTTTTCGTCTAAACACGCTTAATCCATATCGATCTTAACGTTCGCCAAACTGCCCGTAGAGAATGCTTCACCACGCTGCGTTTTCAACATCAAGCGCAGATCATTCGCTGAGTCGGCACTATGTAGTGCATCCTCTTCGCTGATCTTACCTTGCATCACTAACTTATAGAGAGATTGATCGAACGTCAGCATACCAAACTCATTTGAGCGAGCCATGGTTGACTTCAACTCATGTAAATCTCCGCGACGAATCAAATCCGACACACGTGGGCTATTTAGCAAGATCTCAAATACACCATGACGTCCCTGCCCATTTTTATCTCGGATCAACTGCTGACCAACCACGCCTTTTAGGTTCATCGACAAATCGAACAAGAATTGTTCTTTTTGATCTTTCGGTACCAAGTGAAGAATGCGCTCTAAAGCTTGGTTGGCATTATTGGCGTGCAACGTTGCCATACACAGGTGACCCGTTTCGGCGAAGGTCATCGCGTATTCCATTGTTTCACGGCTACGGATCTCACCAATCAAAATCATATCTGGTGCTTGGCGCAGCGAGTTTTTAAGCGCAACTTCATAGCTTTCCGTATCTAACCCAACTTCGCGTTGAGTCACGATACAGCGCTTGTGTTCATGCACGAATTCGATCGGATCTTCGACCGTCAAAATGTGCCCGGTTTTATTGCTGTTTCGATAGCCTGTCATCGCCGCCATGGTGGTCGATTTACCCGATCCAGTAGCACCGACCACCAGCACCAAACCACGCTTAGCTATCGCCAAATCTTGCAACACTAACGGTAACTTTAACTGCTCAAAAGTAGGAATATTGGTTTCAATACGACGAATCACTGCGCCTGGTAACTCGCGTTGAAAAAAGGCACTCACACGGAAGCGACCACAATCTCTCACAATGGCAAAATTCGACTCGCGACTTTTACGAAATTCCTGACGCCGATCTGGTTCCATAGCGCTATCGAGTAATGCAGCCACATCACTCTCGGTGAGTTTTTCCCCTTGCGGACGCAATTCGCCATCCACACGAAATAGAATTGGCGCTCCAACCGTGATGTAAAGATCCGACGCTTTCAGCGCCAGCATGCCTTCGAGAAATTTATCTAGATCCATCTTCCGTATTCACCATTATCTGTATGAACGTTACGAGAATTGCTGCACTTCTAATCCGATCTTACTATCGACCTCTTCACGAGCAACCATGCCTTGCGCCATTAACTGACGAGCATTTTGCTCCATGGTTTGCATGCCGTGAGCCGCACCTGTTTGAATGATCGAATACATCTGCGCGACTTTGTCTTCGCGGATCAAGTTACGAATCGCAGGCGTTGCCATCATAATTTCATGGCATGCAATACGTCCACCACCATTACGCTTCAGAAGCTTTTGCGCGATAACCGAACGAAGAGACTCAGATAGCATCGAGCGAACCATATCTTTATCACTACCAGGAAACACATCGATAATACGGTCAATGGTTTTTGCCGCCGAGCTGGTGTGCAACGTCCCGAAAACTAAGTGACCCGTTTCTGCCGCCGTTAAGGCAAGGCTGATGGTTTCTTTGTCACGCATCTCACCAACCAGAATAACGTCTGGGTCTTCGCGCAATGCACTACGCAAAGCATTTTGGAAACTATGGGTGTCACGGTGAACTTCACGCTGGTTGATCAAACATTTATTGTTGTTGTGAACAAATTCAATCGGATCTTCAATTGTGAGTACGTGCTTGTTGTGATTACAGTTAATGTAGTCAACAATGGCTGCTAAGGTCGTCGATTTACCTGAACCTGTTGGGCCAGTGACCAGAACTAAGCCTTTTTCAGCGTTCGCAATTTTTTTGAAGATCTCTGGCGCTTCTAGCTCTTCCAGAGTTGGAATGCTACTTGGAATGGTACGGAATACTGCCGCACAACCGCGAGATTGGTTGAAAGCGTTGACACGGAAACGGCCAACGTTATGCAACTCAAAAGAGAAATCGACTTCGAGTTTTTCTTCGAACTCACTGCGTTGGGCATCGTTCATGATTTCGAAAACCAAACGATGCACTTCTTGGTGTGTAAACGCTGGAATGCCTAGTTTTCTCACATCCCCATCAATACGAACCATTGGTGGGACACCTGCAGAAAGATGTAGATCCGAGGCATTATGTTTTACACTAAAATCCAGTAACTCAGTGATATCCATTTAAAATCCTTAAGTCTAAAGTACAGCTATGAGTAGTATTCAACAAAATATTGAACATATCACCTCTCAAATTCGATATGACGAGCAAAAATGTGGTCGAACTCCAGAGTCAGTGCAACTTCTAGCGGTAAGCAAAACTAAACCTGTCGAGGCAATTCTCGAAGCCTACCAAGCGGGACAAACCGCCTTTGGTGAAAACTACGTTCAAGAGGGCGTCAGTAAAGTTCAGCACTTTGCCGAGCATTATCCAGATAATCGAATCGAATGGCACTTCATTGGTCCGATTCAATCCAATAAATCGCGACTTGTTGCTGAACATTTCGATTGGGTTCACACCATCGATCGAACCAAGATTGCTCAACGCCTGAATGATCAGCGGCCAAGCGAACTTAAACCGCTACAAGTTCTGATTCAGGTTAACACCAGTGGTGAGGCATCTAAGTCTGGTGTCACTGAAGCGGAAGTATTCGAGCTGGCGGAGTTGATTTCTCGCCTACCCAACCTCACTTTAAGAGGGTTGATGTCGATTCCTGCCAACGTGTCTGACTACGAATCACAACTCCGTGAATTTCAGAAGTTGGCTACGTTGAAGCAAACACTCGAAGCACAGTTCCCAGAAATCGATACATTATCAATGGGAATGAGTGGTGATATGACCGCTGCAATCGAAGCTGGTAGTACAATGGTTCGTATTGGAACCGCTATTTTCGGCGCACGAGACTACAGCTAAATCAACAAAACGCTCACTCGCGACATAAGTTATGTCGTCAATCGTTAGAGCGTAAATGCGCAATCATCTTACTCGCCAATAGGAGCAGTAAGTAACAGCGGCGCCATTATACACCTGGGCGCACAACAAATTCTAAATATCATGATGGAAATCAGACAAATGGAACATAAAAAAATCGCCTTCATTGGTGCTGGCAACATGGTGAGAGCCATTGTTTCAGGCTTGGTTGCTAACGGATACCCAGCGCAAAACATTACCGCGACAGCTCCTTCAGAGGCTCGCCGCCTTCTGCTAGAACAAGATTTTGGCATCCGTACCACCAGCGATAACATCCAAGCTGCGACCGAGGCGGATGTGGTGGTATTGTCTGTAAAACCGCAAATGATGGCTGATGTCTGTAAACCACTGCAATCGATCGATTTCACTAATAAACTGGTGATTTCTATTGCCGCAGGCATCAACTGTTCACGATTGGATGATATGCTAGCCACCAAATTGAACTTGGTTCGTGTTATGCCAAATACGCCATCACAACTTGGGTTGGGTATGAGTGGGTTATTCGCACCAACTCATGTAACCGAGCACGACAAAGCTTTTGCCGCAGAGTTAATGGAAGCGGTCGGTAAAGTATGTTGGGTTGAGCAAGAGTCTGGCATCAATAATGTGATTGCCGCAGCGGGCAGTGCTCCAGCATACTTCTTCCTGTTTATGGAAGCGATGCAAGCAGAAGCGATTGCGCAAGGCTTTGATAAAGAGACTGCTCGACTATTGGTTCAACAAGCTGCATTGGGCGCGGCCAGTATGGTGGTTAGCAACCCAGAAACTGAGCTATCGACCCTGCGTGAGAACGTGACATCGAAAGGTGGGACAACGGCAGAAGCACTGCGTACATTCAACGAACATCAACTTTCAGATATTGTCGCTAAAGCCATGCAAGCTGCTGTGGCTCGCGCGGAAGAAATGGAAAAACTGTTTTAATTATTTGGATGAACTCCGTTTAGTATCATCCATCACTTGTTAAGGGTACCTTATGAATTCAATGAGTTTTCTCATCTCAACCCTATTTGACCTGTACATCATGGTCGTAATTTTGCGAATTTGGTTGCAAGCTGCGCGCGCAGACTTCTACAACCCATTCTCGCAATTCATAGTAAAAGCGACTCAGCCGGTCATTGGTCCATTGCGCCGCGTTATCCCTTCCGTGGGGAATATTGACCTAGCAACCGTGTTGTTTGCCTACGTGTTGTGTGTGCTTAAATTTGTCGTGCTTATCCTAATAGCTTCGAACGGTTCCGTCTCTTTCAGCGCTGACTTCTTATTCTTGGGCTTATTATCATTAATCAAAGCCGCAGGTGGCCTATTGTTCTGGGTACTATTGATCCGTGCAATTTTGAGCTGGGTAAGCCAAGGCCGCAGCCCTATCGAGTACGTATTCCATCAACTGACCGAGCCAATGTGCGCTCCAATCCGTCGTATTCTTCCGGCTATGGGTGGTCTTGATTTAAGCGTACTGGTGTTATTTATCGGCTTGCAGTTCGCGAACTTCTTAATGGGCGATATCATTGGTCCAATTTGGTTCCAGCTATAATGTCAGCTGCAGTTTGGCAAGATGGTGAGGACATCATCCTGAAGCTCTATATTCAACCTAAAGCTAGCCGCGATAAAATCGTTGGCTTGCATGGTGAAGAGCTAAAAATCGCCATTACTGCTCCACCTGTCGATGGCAAAGCTAATGCACACCTAACTAAGTTCTTAGCCAAGCAGTTTAAAATCGCTAAGGGCTTGGTTCACATAGAAAAAGGTGAATTAGGACGGCACAAACAAATTCGGATAGAATCGCCTACCCAGATACCGACAGAAATTAAAGCCATCATATGATGGCTTTTTATTTACGATTTTGTACCACACTTACTAATACCAACGACTGAGTACGCATTTTTTACCCCCTGACCAAGGTAAAATTGCAGCTATGGTTGTTTTATAACAAGTGCTTTGAGGAAGTAACAATGAGCAAATGGATTACCGCATTACTGATTAGCCTGTTGTCGTTACCAAGCTTCGCCGATCAGTTTAAAAATATGAAAGATATCGAAGTACACTATGTCGCGTTTAACTCAACATTCCTAACACCCAAAGTCGCACGTAGCTACGATATCAAACGTAATGGATACCTCGCTGTGGTTAATATTAGCGTGTTAGATAGAGCTTCATTGGGTAAGCCAGCATTAGAAGCAAAAATTGCTGGACGCGCGAAGAACCTTATCGGCCAAACTCAGACCTTGACCTTTCGTGAAGTCAAAGAAGGCAATGCGATATACTATTTAGCCGAACTACCAATTACCCACGAAGAAACTTTTACTTTCGATATTGACGTAAAAGCTGGAAACAAAGGCTCAGGTAAGCTTAAATTCACCCAGAAGTTTTATGTTGAAGAGTAATTGGGTTGTGATGTTCCAAAAGCTTTTGGATCTAAGCAGGCTAAAAACCACTTATTAGTTAAAGAATATCTAGAGGAGAACGATTTGTTCTCCTCTATCACTATTAAAAGAGATTCCCATGAAAAAAATTGTGCTAGCAACTGGTAACCAAGGCAAAGTTCGTGAAATGGCAGATTTGTTGTCTGACTTCGGCTTTGAAGTATTAGCGCAAAGTGAATTCAATGTATCGGAAGTGCCTGAAACGGGTACAACTTTCATTGAAAACGCAATCATTAAAGCTCGCCATGCCGCACAAGAAACAGGGCTTCCTGCCATTGCAGACGACTCTGGATTAGAAGTCGATTTCTTAAAAGGCGCTCCGGGCATTTACTCTGCACGTTACGCAGGCGAGAGCGCATCTGATCAAGAGAATCTAGAAAAATTGCTAGCGGCAATGGAAGGCGTACCAGAAGCAGAGCGTACAGCACGTTTCCACTGTGTATTAGTCCTCATGCGTCACGAGAACGACCCAACGCCTATCGTCTGTCACGGTAAATGGGAAGGCCGAATTCTAACTGAAGCACACGGTGAAAATGGCTTTGGCTACGACCCAATCTTCTTTGTTCCTGAAGACAACTGTGCGTCAGCCGAACTTGAACCTGCACGTAAGAAACAACTGTCTCACCGCGGTAAAGCGCTCAAGTCGTTGTTTGCTCAACTGTCTGAGCAAGTGTCTCAGTAATCACGAGCGAATTAGACCATGTTAACGCCCCCAGCACTCAGCTTGTATGTACACATCCCTTGGTGTGTGCAAAAGTGCCCGTATTGCGACTTTAACTCTCACGCGCTCAAAACCGAGATTCCAGAAGAAGAGTACATCAGTGCCCTTTTAGAAGATTTGGATACCGACATTGAGAAATACCGACTTAACGAAGCGCCACGTCCACTGCATTCAATCTTCATTGGTGGTGGTACGCCGAGTTTGATTTCGGCAGAAGGCATCGAGCATCTACTTAAGGGCATTGAAGCGCGTATTCCGTTCAAGCCTGAAATCGAAATCACCATGGAAGCGAATCCAGGCACCATCGAAGCAGAGCGTTTTGTTGGCTACCGCAAAGCTGGTGTAACGCGTATCTCTATCGGCGTACAAAGCTTTGAGCAGCAGAAGCTTGAGCGTTTGGGGCGCATTCACGGCCAAGACGAAGCCGTCAATGCTGCTAAGCTGGCGCACCAAATCGGTTTGAACAGCTTTAACCTCGATCTCATGCACGGCTTACCTGATCAAAGCATCGAACAAGCCTTGGCAGATTTGGACAAAGCGATTGAGTTGGCACCGCCGCACTTGTCTTGGTATCAGCTGACCATCGAACCAAACACCATGTTCTACTACAAGCCACCAACGCTACCTGACGATGATGACTTGTGGGATATTTTCGAGCTCGGACACCAAAAACTTGCAGCCGCGGGTTATGTGCAATATGAAATCTCCGGTTACAGTAAGCCGGGCTATCAGTGTCAGCACAACCTCAACTACTGGCGCTTTGGTGATTACCTTGGTATCGGTTGTGGCTCTCATGGCAAACTCAGTTTTACCGACGGACGTATTATTCGAACGACAAAGGTAAAACACCCGCGAGGCTATTTAGCGGCTTATCAAAATATGGTCAAACCTTATCTGCATACGGAACATGTCGTCGCGGATGAAGATCGTCCATTCGAGTTCTTTATGAACCGATTCCGCTTAATTGAAGCCTGTCCGAAGCAAGATTACGTGGACACCACGGGCTTACCGCTTAGTACGATTCAAGAAACCATCAACTGGGCGATAGAAATGGGCTACCTGAGTGAAACGCCTACCCACTGGCAAATTACTGAAAAAGGGAAGCTCTTCCTTAATGATTTGCTCGAAGCCTTTATGGCCGAAGAAAGCGAAGAGTAACGCAACCTGACCCGTCCTGATATGGGTTGACACTTTTTAACTAAAACGCTCGATGTACTTCATCGGGCGTTTTGTATTTTAAAG